>CBJNAS010000403.1:0-3304 GCA_966434565.1 uncultured Phenylobacterium sp. | reverse complement strand
CAGGTTCTTGCCGAAGACGATGAACCTGAAGTGCGACCCGTCCGGCTTGTAGCTGATCTGGGTGGCGAGCGTCGTATAGGCGTTGGTGCGCACCCGCCCCGACAGCTCCCAGTCGTAACTGCTGGAGTATGAGGCGGTGGCGCTCGCGGTTAAGGCCCCGGTGGCCAACTCGCGCGTATAGTCGGCGCTGAGATTGGCGGTGATCTTCGGCGTACGCAGCAGCCGCGAACCGCTCACATCGGCGCCGTTCTTGGTGGTGAGCCCGAAAGGCCCAAGCGGAGGTATGTACAGGATCGCGTTCTTGTATTCGTCGTACTCGGCGTGAGGGATGTACGACAACCCGCCGTGGAACGTCAGGGCGAGCGTCGCGCGCCAGGTGGCGTCCACGTCAAGGCCGTTGATCGTCGCCGTCGCCGCGTTCGCCGGAATCGCGACGAGACCGTTAAAGTACTGCACCTGAAGATTGGTGTACTTGTAATGGAACAGGGCGGCATTCAGCGAATATTCCGGCTGGACCAGCTTTAGGCCCATTTCGTAGGAACGTATGATTTCGGGATTCGCCGGCGGCGCGATGAAGTCCTCATCCGCGTAGACGCCCGACTTGAAGCCCTCGCTGTAGGTGAAATAGGCGTTCACGTTGTGCGCGATGTCGTAGCGCACCGAGTAGCGGGGGGTCAGCGCGTGCCAGACCTTCTTCTGGAACTGCGTCAGCGGTGATCCGCCGGCCGAACCGTAGTTGGTCTTCTGGTCATAGTTGTAACGCAGGCCGCCGATCAGGGTCAGGCGGTCGGTCGGCTTCAGCGTTATCTCGGTGAAGCCGGCGTAGGCGTCGCTGATGACCTGGTGTCTGAACGAGAAGATGCCGCCGGGAACCAGGGTCGGGTCGACCAGGCCGGTGAGGATCCCCTTGTCGTGATAGATGAACACGCCGGCGATGAAGCTCAGCGGCCCGTACTGCTTGGAGGCGAAGTCGACCTCTTCCGAGACCGCCTCCTCCGGCGTGCTGACGCGGTAGTCGACGCAGTTGGGGATGGCGGCAAGACAGGCCGGCGAATAGGTCGCGTCGACGTCAACGTTCTCGAACGCCCGCGCGTGGGTGTAGCCGGTCAGCGACGTCAGCGTGCCGTAGTCAGTCGTGTCCTCGATGCGCAGGCTCGCGCCGTAGGCCTCGGTCCGGTACATCGGCTGCGGCGAGTCGTAGGCCATATGCCAGGGCTGGCTCGGCACGACCGCGCCGGGCCATTGCGCGCCGGCGCTGACGCCGTTCAGGGGTTGGCCGGCCTCGGCGCCGAGGTCGAATCGGCGGCTGTAGTAGACTGTACCGCTCACCTTCAGGGAGTCTGTCGGCTCGTACAGGAGCTTGGCCCTCACGAGCTCGGCTGTGGAAGCGCCGGTCTTCTTGCCGCTGACGTCGTTCTGGAGGTAGCCGTCGTTGCGGTCGTAGAAGAACGACAGGCCGCCGGCGAGCACGTCGCCGACGAGCGGGCCGCTCACATAGCCCTTCAGGCCGCCCTCGTTGCCCATCTTCGGGCCACCCTGGTAGGCGCCGTAGGTGACGGTGAGGTGGCCGGTCGACTTGAAGCTGGGGTCGACGGTGAAGATCTGGACGGCTCCGCCCGTGGCGTTGCGGCCGAACAGGGTGCCCTGCGGGCCCTTCAGCACCTCCACCCGGCTCACGTCCGGCAGGTCGAAGACGCTGGCCGTCTGCGACGGCTGATAGATCCCGTCGAGGTAGATCGCCACCGGGTTTTCCGAGCCGGCCGAGGTCACCTGGGTGGTGACGCCGCGGATCGCCGGCTGCTGCCAGGCGCCCTGGGAGCTGAAGGTCAGGCCCGGCACCACGTTGGCCAGGTCGCGGACATTGGCGATGCCCGCCTTCTGCAGCGTCGCGCCGGTCACCGCAGTGATGCTCAGCGGCACGTCCTGCAGCCGCTCCGCCCGCTTCTGCGCGGTGACGACGATCTCGCCGACCGACGCCTGGTCCGCGCCGGTCGGCACGGTCGGATGCGAGCCGCTGATCGGCGCTCCGGCTTGCTGGGCGCGGGCCACGCCCGCCATGGCGAGGGCAAGGGCCAGGCTCGCCGAGCCAAGCCGGGAATTCAGTCTGTCGCGCACCTTCGTTCCTCCCCTCGGGACGTTCAGCGCCCCCTTCGGCATCGAGTTATGCTCCCGCGCTCGTGGCGCGGGTTTGGACGCCCGAACGTCCGTTCGCGAGTCCGAGGTCGTCTTGGGCCGCTCACACGAGCGGTGGCCGAGCCGCGTGCTCCTGCAACATGCTTCTCGAAACGCCTTGACCCGAGTCCGTAATATCTATGATTGCAACGTGTCAAGGAGTACGTCAACGTTAGTCGTATTAACGTCGAGAGCAGCGCGGCGAAAAACACTGTCGTTCCCGCGGTGGCGGAGCGAGGAGCGCGTGGCAGCGCCGACAAGGGCTCTTTGCGCGACGATCTGAGGCGCTACACCAGCGAGCGCTTTGTTCCCGACACCGTCGCCACGGCGCGGCCTGCTGGACCGGGGAAGATCCCGTCCGCAGCTTCCAGGTCTAGGCTGTCGCGCGAGCTATCCCGGCCAGGCGCGCGGCGCGCTTGAACCGGGCGGTTCTGCATGCAACATGCAAGCCAACAGCCATGCGGGCGGGTCTGCGGAGGAGCGCCATGACGGACGTCAGGGACAGGGTCGCCTTTGTCACGGGCGGCGCGAGCGGCATCGGCCAGGGAATCGCCCGCGCGCTGCTGGCGTCAGGCGCCACGGTGGTGATCGCCGATCTCGAGCTGGAGCGCATCGAGGCCGCGCTTGCGGACCTCGCCGCGCCTGCCGCCCGCGCAAGCGGCGTGGTGCTGGACGTCCGCGACCGCGAGGGCTGGCGCGCGGCCAAGGGCGAGGCCGAGCGCCGCCACGGTCCGGTCAGCCTGTTGTTCAACAACGCCGGCGTCACCGCCTATGACCCAATCATCGACACTCCTTCGGAGCTCTGGGACTGGGTCATCGCCATCAACCTGACCGGGGTGTTCAACGGCGTCAGCGCCTTCGGCCGCGACATGGTCGAGCGCGGCGGCGGCGGGCACATCGTCAACACCGCCTCGATCGCCGGCGTCTACGGCTCGAACCATATGACCGTGGGCGCCTATATCGCCTCGAAGTACGGCGTCGTCGGCATGTCCGAGCGGCTGCGCATCGAGCTGGCCCCGGCCGGCATTGGCGTTTCGATCCTCTGCCCGGGCCTGGTGCAGACGCAGATCGGCGCCAACACCCGGCGGCTGCGGCCCGGGGCGGAGGCCGCGGCTGCCGCGCTCGCGGACAA
>CBJNAS010000402.1:0-3317 GCA_966434565.1 uncultured Phenylobacterium sp. | reverse complement strand
GGTCAGCTGCGGCTCGCGTCGAAGGCGACCATATCCCAGCGACCTTAATTCTCTCAAAGGGAGCTGTCCCTGTCCGGGATCGTGGTTCCGGGCACACGGCGCCCACCTGGTAAGCCAGGTCGAGGGGATGAACAGTCCTTCACGGCTCTCGCGGCGCCGCCACCCTTCCCCTATGGTCGGCGGGTGATCCCCCTGCATGACAAGGCCGCCCTGCGCGTGCGCCTGCGCGGCGTGCGCCGAAGGCTCGCCGCCGAGATCCCCGACGCTTCCGCCCGCGCCGCCGCGCGCCTGCCGCTGGAGCGGCTGCCGCCCTATGCGGTGTTCGCGCTCTATCATGCGGCGGGCTCGGAGATGGATCCGCGGCCGCTGATGTCCCGGCTCGCCGGCGACGACGCGCGCGCGGCGCTGCCGGCCACCACGATCCGCGAGGCGGCGATGGGCTTTCGCCTGTGGGATCCTGAGATGGTCCTCGAGCCGGACGCCTTCGGCATTCCCGCCCCGCCGCCCTTCGCGCCCGCGGTCGCGCCCGACCTGGTGATCGCGCCGCTGCTGGGATTCGACCGCCGCGGCGGCCGGCTGGGGCAGGGGGCGGGGCATTACGACCGGGCGCTCGCGGCGCTGCGTGCGGCCAAGCCGGTGTTCGTGATCGGCCTGGCGTTCTCAGGTCAGGAAATCGCCGAATTGCCGGCGGAATCTCACGATCAGCGTCTCGATGCGATCCTGACCGAGACGGACTATATCGAGATTGGTTAAAGACGACGGATGCGACTGGCTTTCTTCGGAGACGTGATCGGGCGGTCGGGCCGCGAGGGCTTGGCCGAGCACCTGCCCGCCCTGCGCCGGCGGCTCGCCCTCGACTTCGTCGTCGTCAATGCGGAGAACGCCGCGGCCGGTTTCGGCATCACGGAATCCACCGCGCGCGAGCTGTTCGACGCGGGCGCCGACTGCCTGACCCTCGGCAACCACGCCTGGGACCAGAAGGAGGCGCTGACCTACATCGTCCGCGAGCCCAGGCTGATCCGTCCGCTGAACTATCCGATCATGGCCGACGCGCCAGGCCGTGGCGCGCAGCTGTTCGAGACGGACGCGGGCCAGCGGGTGCTGGTGGTGAACCTGCTGGGCCGGGTGCACATGGACAGCCTCGACGACCCCTTCGCCGCCGTCGACCGCGAGCTGGAGGCCTGCCCGCTGGGCGTTGCGGCCGACGCCGTGGTGGTCGACATGCACGCCGAGGCCACTTCCGAGAAGATGGCGATGGGCCATTTCTGCGACGGCCGCGCCAGCCTGGTGGTGGGCACCCACACCCACGTGCCGACGGCGGACGCCCAGATCCTGCCGAACGGCACGGCCTACCAGACCGATGCGGGCGGCTGCTGCGACTACGACAGCGTCATCGGCAACGACAAGGAAGAGCCGCTGCGCCGCTTCACCACCCGTATCTCCGGCGGCCGCTACAAGCCGGCCAGTGGACCGGCGACGGTCTGCGGCGTCTTTATCGAGACGGATCCGGCGACCGGCCTGGCCCGCCGCATCGAGCCGATCCGCGTCGGCGGCCGGCTCGCCCAGCACCTGCCGCAGCTGGACGCCGTCGCCGCCGAATAGGCCGGCTCACTGCTTCTGCGGCGGCGCACGAAGGCCCTCCAGCGTCAGCCGGCCGGCATGGTTCTTGTCCAGCTTGGCGAAGCGGCGGGCGGTGGCGTGGGCCCACTCCGCGAGCGTGACCCGGCCGTCGACGTCCTCGTCGGCCGCGAGCAGGGGCTGGGGCTCGTTGAGCAGGGAGAAGCGGGCCGCCCCGTCGCGCCCGCCCTGCGGTCCGCCGCGGCGGCGGCCGCGTCGCCCGCCGCGGCCATCTTCGTCGCCAAAGGGGATCTCGCCGATCTCGGGCGCGCGCTCGCGCTCGTAGGCCTGGATCTCGAAGCCGTCGATCACCCCGTCGCCGTTCGCGTCGTAGAGCCTGAAGGCGCGCATCGCGTCGGCCTGGAACTCGGCCTCGGTGATCGCCCCGTCGTGGTCCGTGTCGGCCTGGGCGAACCAGGCGGCGAGCCCGTTTGCGCCGCGGAACGGCTCGCCGGACGGGCTGATGAACAGGCGCGGGCGGCGCAGGCTGTGCTCGCCGTGCTCGTCCTCGCGGGCCCCCCCGCCGGGGATCCGCAGCGGCTCGTCGGGCGCGGGCTGGGCCTGCGGCCGTCCTGGCGTGGCCAGGACCACGATCGCCGCGACGAGGAGAAGCTTGCGCATGGATCAGGGTCCCCGGTTAATGGCGAAGCTTTCGCCCGGCCTGGCGGCCGACTTGCGCCCTTGCGTATCAGGAACGCCGGCCGCGCGCCTATTCCGTCGGAGGAGCCATGCTCGCCAGGTTCATCGTCCGCGCCATCTTCGCCGCGATCGGCTTGTGGATCTCGGCCCAGGTCACCCGCGGTGTCTCCTATGACAGCATGGGCTCGTTGATCGCCGCCGCCGTGCTCTTGGGGATCGTCAACGCCTTCGTCCGCCCGGTGGTGTTCGTGCTGACCCTGCCGCTCACCCTCATGACGCTGGGGCTGTTCCTGCTGGTGGTGAACGCCGCGATGATCGGCCTGGTGTCGATGCTGCTGCACGGCTTCCACGTCCATGGCCTGATCGCCGGCCTGATCGCCGCGGTGATCACCGGCGTGACCAGCTGGATCGGGCACATGGTGATGAGCGAACGGTGAACCTTATTCCCCGCAGGTCCAATCGCCCTTCCGCATAGGAAGAAGGGTCCGGTTCCCGCGCAGACCCTCATATCCGCTGGCGACCCCTGCGAGACGTTCATCCTCTCCCGCGCGTGGAATAGGCGCGCGTGGAAGAGGAGGGGCCCAGAACCACCCTTCTCGCACCTTCCGAAGGCCGGCATCGGTGTTTCCGTCCATAGAAAAAGGGCGGAGCCTTGCGGCCCCGCCCCCGTTCTCAGTCGCTGGTCGACAGGTCTTAGAAGTCCATGTCGCCCATGCCGCCGGGCATGCCGCCCGGGGCCGCGGGAGCGGACTTCTTCGGCGCTTCGACGATGGCCGCTTCCGTGGTGATCAGCAGGCCGGCCACGGAGGCCGCGTCCTGCAGGGCGGTGCGCACCACCTTGGCCGGGTCGATCACGCCGGCCTGCACCAGGTCGACGTACTCTTCGGTCTGGGCGTTGAAGCCGAAGGTGGCGGACTTGTTCTCCAGCACCTTGCCGACCACGATCGAGCCTTCCACGCCGGCGTTCTCGGCGATCTGGCGGATCGGAGCCTGCAGCGCGCGGCGCACGATGGCGACGCCGGCTTCCTGGTCGTCGTTGTCGCCCTTGAAGCCGTCGAGCA
>CBJNAS010000401.1:0-3323 GCA_966434565.1 uncultured Phenylobacterium sp. | reverse complement strand
TCGACCTCATCTACGAGGGCGGCATCGCCAACATGAACTACTCGATCTCCAACACGGCGGAGTACGGGGAGTACGTTACGGGCCCGCGGATCGTCACAGCCGAGACCAAGGCCGAGATGAAGCGGGTGCTGGAGGACATCCAGTCCGGCCGCTTCGTCCGCGACTGGATGCTGGAGAACGCCGCCGGCCAGCCTTCCTTCAAGGCGACCCGCCGGCGCGCTTCCGAGCATCCGATCGAGGAGGTGGGCCAGCGCCTGCGCGCCATGATGCCCTGGATCACCAAGAACAAGCTGGTCGACGTCGAGCGCAACTGAGCGCGAACGGCGACAGATCCGAGAAGGCCCGGGCGATCCCCGGGCCTTTTTCGGGGGCGCTCTTGGCTGCGCGCCCCTGCGGCTCCAACCTGCGGGGAAAGGAGTCGCCCATGCCCGAGACCATCCCCGTGGTGAACAACGAGGCCGCACGCCGCTTCGAGGCCACGCTGGGGGACGAGGTCGCCTTCACCGAGTACCGGCTGCACGACGGCCAGATCATCCTGCCGCACACGGAGGTTCCCGAGGCCTTCGCCGGCCGGGGCGTGGGCAGTCAGCTCGCCAAGGCCGCGCTCGGCTACGCCCGCGAGCAGGGCCTGGAGGTGGTCCCCACCTGCCCCTTCATCGCTGGCTACGTCACCAAGCATCCCGAGTGGCACGACATCATCCAGGCCGGCTGCCGTGCGAAGCTGGGGATCGAGGGGTAGTCGCCATAACGCCCCTCCGTCTCCCGCCTTGCGGCGGGAGCCACCAAGATGCTCACCCGCCTGCGGGGGAGCTGTCAGCGAAGCTGACTGAGGGGGCGTTCCCTACAGCCACGCCAGCGCCGCCTCCCCCCGCAGGATCGCTTCCGCCTCCGCCGTGTGCTTGCCGCCGGAGCGGTCGTGCAGGATCAGCGGCGGGAGGAGCCTGAGCGGCGCCTTGCCGGTCTTGACCGCGCGGACCAGCACCCGCTTGGCGGGCTGGTCGGCGAAGGGGTGGACGGGGCGGACCTGCGCCGACGCCGCCTTCGGGGCCAGCAGGCCCAGGATGTCGCCCAGGCGGTCGGCGCGGTGGATGATGGTCAGCGTCCCGCCTTCGCGCACGGCCTTGAGCAGGAAGGCGGTCCAGGCGGCAAGCCCGTCGTCGGCCATCCAGGCGCTCCGCCGCTCCGGCGCGGGCGCGCGCAGCGCTGCGGGATCGTCGAAGAAGGGCGGGTTCGCCAGCGCGGCGTCGAACGGCGCCAGGCCCAGCGCCTGGAAGCCCTGGGCCACGTCGCCTTCCACGATATCCACGCGGCCATTCAGCACGTTCAGCGCGACGTTGCGCCGGGCCAGCGCCGCGGCCTGCGGATCACGTTCCAGGCCGGTGAAGCGCGCCTGCGGCCGGCGGGCGGCGGCCGCCAGCAGGGCCGCGCCGGGACCGCAGCCCGCCTCCAGCACGCGCGCGCCCGCGCCTGCGTCGCAGGCCGCGGCCAACAGCGCCGCATCGAGGCCCGCACGATAGCCCCGCTTCGGCTGCAGCAGGCGGACGCGCCCGTCCAACATGGCGTTTTCGCTGATCACATCCATTTCCGGATCGCACGGTATATGCTTGAAGGTCGCAGCGCGCGGGGTGGCTTGACCCTCCCCTAGCGCGTCACCATTGTCCGCCGCAATTGTGCGGGCCAGGAGAGTTCTGCCGCGTGGAAGCCAGCACCGCCGCCGCCGTCGCCGTGACGCCCCTGCCGTCGCTCGATGCGCTGCTCGCCCTGTCGGCGCCCGACATGGCGGCCGTGGAAGCGCTGATCCGCAGGCACATGGACAGCCCGGTGCCGGTGATACCGGCGCTGGCGGACCATCTGATCGCAGGCTCCGGAAAGCGGCTGCGGCCGCTGCTCACCGTGGCCGCGGCCCGCATGGCCGGCGCTCGCGATGACGCCTGCCAGAAGCTCGCCGCGGCGGTCGAGTTCATCCACACCGCCACCCTGCTGCACGACGACGTGGTGGATTCCTCGGAGCTGCGGCGCGGGCGCGTGGCCGCCCACCTGATCTGGGGCGCGCCGTCCTCGGTGCTGGTCGGCGACTTCCTGTTCGCCCGAGCCTTCGAGCTGATGGTCGGGGCGGGCTCGATGGCGGCGCTAGACATCCTGGCGCGCGCCTCGCGGGTGATCGCCGAGGGCGAGGTGCTGCAGCTCACCCGCGCTCACGACCTCGACCTCTCCCAGGAGGTCTATCTGGAGATCATCCAGGCCAAGACCGCCGAGCTGTTCGCCGCCGCCGCGGAATCCGGCGCGGTCTCCGCCGGCGCGCCGCCGGAGCGCTGCCGGGCCTTGCGTAAGTACGGACTGGAGCTGGGCCTCGCCTTCCAGCTGGTGGACGACGCGCTCGACTATTCCAGCGACAGCGCGACGCTGGGCAAGAACCCCGGCGACGATTTCCGCGAAGGCAAGGCGACGCTGCCGCTGCTGCTGGCCATGGCCCGCACCGGATCGTCGGAGCGGGAGTTCTGGGTGCGCACGGTCGACCGGCGCGAGCAGGTGGACGGCGACTTCGACCGGGCTCGCGAGCTGCTGCGGCAGACGGGCGCGCTGCAGGCCACTCTGGAGCTCGCCGCCGACTACGCCGAGAGCGCCAAGGCCGCGCTCGCCGACTTCCCGGCCAACGGCTGGCGCCCGGCGCTGGAGGAGCTGGCGGATTTCGCGGTGACCCGGCGAGCTTGACCCCGCGACCACGCCGGGCTCAGAAGCCGCTCGTCAGCCGCTCGAACGCTCGCCGGATTTGGTCCTCATGACGCGCGAGGGAGCCGAGGGACCGCCCAAAACCGGCGCGAGGCACGCCCGCGGTCTTCATTGGGGGAGTCTAGACCGGATCGGCCGCACGGTCATCCGCGCGACCGATCGTTGCGAAGCGCGGCCTCAACCCGGCTGGATCATCTTCTCCGGTCGCACCACGGCGTCGAACTCCTCGTTGGTCACATAGCCGCCGCCGACGGCTTCCTCGCGCAGGGTGGTGCCGTTCTTGTGCGCGGTCTTGGCGATCTTGGCGGCGTTGTCGTAGCCGATCTTGGGCGCCAGTGCGGTGACCAACATCAGCGAGCGCTCGAGGTTGGCCTTGATGTTGTCCTCGCGGGCCTCGACGCCCACGACCATGTTGTCGGTGAAGGAGACCGCCGCGTCGCCCAGCAGCTGGGCCGACTGCAGGAAATTGTAGGCCATCACCGGGTTGAAGACGTTCAGCTCGAAATGGCCCTGACTGCCAGCCACGCTCATGGCGGTCTGGTTGCCCATGATGTGGGCGCAGACCATGGTCAGCGCCTCGGCCTGGGTCGGGT
>CBJNAS010000400.1:0-3344 GCA_966434565.1 uncultured Phenylobacterium sp. | reverse complement strand
AGCCGCGGTCTTCTTCGCGAACGCCCGGATCGCGCCCACGATCAGGTCCTGGTCGGCCTCTTCCAGGTAGGGGTGCATCGGCAGGCTGATCACCACGCCGGCCTTGGCGTCGGTGACCGGCAGGCCGCCCGGGGCGGTCGGGTAGGCGGCGTAGGGCTTCTGGCGGTGCAGCGGGATGGGATAGTAGACCGCGGTGGGGACGCCCTGGTCGCGCAGGGCGGCGGCCAGGCCGTCGCGGTCGCGCGCCTCGATCGTGTACTGGGCCCAGACCGAGCGGCCGCCGTCGATCACCGTGGGCGTGCGGACCACGTCGGCCAGGCCCTCGGCGTAGCCGGCGGCGACGCGGTTGCGGGCCGCGATCTCGTCCTCGAAGATGGTGAGCTTCTGCAGCAGCACCGCGGCCTGGATCGTGTCCATCCGCGCGTTCATGCCGACCCGCAGGTTGAGGTACTTGGGGTCGTGCTCGAAGCTCTGGCCCTCGACATCGGACTTCACCGCCTGGCCGTGCACCCGCAGGCTGGTCAGCACGTCGTGCAGGCGGGCGTCCTTGGCGAGCACAGCCCCGCCGTCGCCGTAGCAGCCGAGCGGCTTGGCCGGGAAGAAGGAGGTGGTGGCGACGTCGGCCCAGTGGATCGGATGCTGGCCGTTCAAGGTGCAGCCGAAGCCCTGGGCGGAGTCGGCGATCAGCTTCAAGCCGTGGCGGCGGGCGACCTCGGCGATCTTCGGATAGTCGGCGGGCTGGCCGAACAGGTCGACGGCGATCACCGCCTTGGGGACAAGCTCGCCCTTGGCCTTCACCGCCTGTATGGCGGCCTCCAGGCTGGCGGGGTCGATGTTGTAGGTGACGGGGTCGATGTCGACGAACACCGGCGAGGCGCCCACCAGCGGCATGGCCTCGGCGGTGGCGGCGAAGGTGAAGGCGGGGCAGAAGACCGCGTCGCCCGGGCCGATCCCCCAGGCCATCAGCGGCAGGACCAGGGCCTCGGTGCCCGAGCCGCAGGTCAGCACGTGCGGCGCCTGGCCGAAGCGGGCGAGCGCCTGCTCCAGCTCGGCGATCGCCGGGCCCATGACGAAGGCGCCGGAGCGCACCACCTCGAGGATGGCGTCCTCCAGCGGCTGGCCGAGGCGGCGGCGTTGCGCCTGCAGGTCGATGAACGGAATCGGCATAATCAGCTTAGGTCTTGTATCCGTGGCGGAATCATCTGGGCGAAATCACCTGCGGGGCTAATGGCATGCGCCGGCGCGGCCAGGCCAGACACGCTTGGTGAGCATCTGTTGCGTCCGGCGCCGGCCCTCACGTCCCTACCCTGGCCGCTGGCGCGGCCTCTCCCTCCCCATTAAGGGAGGGAGGTGCTGTTCAGCTCCATCATCTTCATCTTCTACTTCTTGCCCGTCTTCCTGCTGGGCTACTGGCTGAGCGGCTGGCGCACCGGCGTGCTGCTGGCGGGCAGCGTGGCCTTCTACGTCTGGGGCGAGGGCGCCTACGTCCTGCTGCTCGGCGGGCTGATCCTGCTGAACTGGCTGGCTGCGGGGGCGATCGCCCGGCGAGAGGGCGAGGGGGCGCGCAACGCGCTGCTGGCGCTGGTGGTGGCGCTCGACCTGTCGGTGCTGGGCGTCTTCAAGTACGCCGGCTTCCTGGCGCATGAGCTGAACGCGCTCGCCGGCCGTCCCCTGGTCGCCGAGCCGCACCTGGCGCTGCCGCTGGGCATCTCCTTCTTCACCTTCCAGCTGATCAGCTATGTGGCCGACGTGCGCACGCGCGCGGTTCCGGCGGAGCAGGGCCTGACCCGCTTCGCCGCCTACATCCTGATGTTCCCGCACCTGATCGCAGGCCCCATCGTGCGCTACGCCGACATCCGCGACGAGCTGCACGCGGACCGGCGCAGGTCCGGGCACGTGGGCCTGGGGCTGCAGTACTTCATCGTCGGGCTCTGCCAGAAGGTGCTGATCGCCAACACCGTGGCGCCTCTTGCCGACCATGCTTTCACGGCCGCGCCCGCGAGTCTGGACATGGCCACCGCCTGGCTGGGCGCCTTCGCCTACACCCTGCAGATCTACTTCGACTTCTGCGGCTATTCGAACATGGCCATCGGCCTGGCCTTCCTGCTGGGCTTCACCTACCCGAAGAACTTCGACTACCCCTACGCCTCGCGCTCGATCACCGAGTTCTGGCGCCGCTGGCACATCAGCCTGTCGTCCTGGTTCCGCGACTACGTCTACATCCCGCTGGGCGGCAACCGCGCCGGGGCGGCGAAGACGGTGCGCAACCTGCTGGTCGTCTTCCTGCTCACCGGCTTCTGGCACGGGGCGGCCTGGAACTTCGTGGTCTGGGGCCTCTATCACGGCGGCTTCCTGCTGCTGGAGCGGGCGGGTTTGGGCAAGCTCCTGGCGCGCGGGCCGCGGCTGGCGGGCCAGGCCTACGCGCTGCTGGTGGTGCTGCTGGGCTGGGTGCTGTTCCGCGCCGCAGACCTCGCCCAGGCGCTCGGCTACTGGCGGGCGATGGCCGACCTGTCGCGGCTGCGGACGCCGGACGTGGCGCTGCAGGTGCTGCTCAGCCGGGAGGCGGTCGCGGCCCTGCTGCTGGGCGCGATCTTCAGCCTTCCGGTGCTGCCCTGGGCGCTGGAGCGGCTGCGTGCGCCGAGGCTCGCGCCCACCGCCCACCTGCCGCGGCGGCTCGACACCCAGGGCGTCCACGTGCTCTCCGGCGGCCTGCTGCTCGGCGCCCTCGTCGTCTGCGTCGCCAAGCTGGCGAGCTCCAGCCTCAACCCTTTCCTCTACTTCCGCTTCTGATGTCGCTGGCCCCTGCGAAACGACCCTGGCGAACCCTGGCGGCGGGCTGCGCCGCGGTGCTGGCGGCGGGCTTCCTGCTGCCGAAGCTGGTCAGGCCGCCGCAGCTCGACGAGAACCGCACGCTGGCCGAGGCGCCCTCGCCGCCGCGCACGATCGAAGCGCTGCGCCGCTGGCCGGGGGCGGTGGACGCCTATGTCGCCGATCGCTTCCCGGCGCGCAGCCGGCTGATCGGCGCGCTCAACTACCTGCGCTATCGCCTGGGCGTCAGCGGCTCGGAGCGGGTGATCGTCGGCCGCGACGGCTGGCTGTTCTACGACAACGGGACCCACTTCGGCGTGGACCGCGACGACCCGCCCTGGAGCCAGGGCGATGCGCGCCGCTGGCTCGAGGGCCTGGCCGGGCGCAGCGAATGGCTGAGGGCGCGCGGCGCCGCCTATCTGGTGCTGATCGCTTCCGACAAGGAGGTGATCTATCCCGAGCACGGGCCCGACTGGTACCGCGGCCCCGATCCGGACCGCCCGGCCGCGCGGCTCGCCCGGCTCAACGCCGCGGCG
>CBJNAS010000399.1:0-3349 GCA_966434565.1 uncultured Phenylobacterium sp. | reverse complement strand
CCACCGCCACCTCGCGCGCGGCGAAGCCGGGGACCAGGGCCACCGTCATCTGCCAGTTGAAGCCGATCGGCGCGAGCAGGGGCTGCAGCAGGTGCCCCAGGCGCCCGGCGATGGAGTAGTTGATCGCCGGATCGGCGGCGCCCGCCGGCGCGCCGGGGAAGGACGACAGGAACCAGATCACGATCATCAGCGGGAAGATGATCCGGCCGGCGCGCATGACGAAGATCCTGGCCCGCAGCAGCAGGTTGCGCGCCACGTTCTCCGGATCCGGCAGCTTGTAGGTGGGAAGCTCCATCAGGAAGGGCTCGACCGCGCCGCGCCAGAGGAACCGCCGGGTCAGGAAGGAGACGCCCAGGGCGCTCAGAATGCCCGTGGCGTAGAGGCCGAACATCACCAGCCCCTGCAGGCTCATCACCCCCAGCACCGTGCGGTGCGGGATGAAGGCCGAGATGATCAGGGTGTAGACCGGGATCCGCGCCGAGCAGGTCATCAGGGGCGCCACCAGGATGGTGGTCAGCCGGTCGCGTTTGTTGTCGATCACCCGGGTGGCCATGATGCCGGGTATGGCGCAGGCGAAGGAGGAGAGCAGCGGGATGAAGGCGCGGCCGTGCAGGCCTGCGCCGCCCATGATCCGGTCCATCAGGAAGGCGGCCCTGGCCATGTAGCCGAAGTCTTCCAGGAGGATGATGAAGAAGAACAGCACCAGGATCTGCGGCAGGAAGACCAGCACGCTGCCCACGCCGGAAATCACCCCATCGGTCAGGAAGCTGGTGAGCAGCCCCGGCGGCAGGTGCTGGGCGACCAGGACGCCGAGGGCGGAGAAGGCCGCGTCGATCAGGTCCTGCGCCGGCTTGGCCCAGGTGAACACCGCCTGGAACATCAGGAACAGCACGCCCAGCAGGATCGCCAGCCCGGCGGCCGGGTGCAGCAGGACGTCGTCGATGCGGCCGGTCAGGGTGTCCGGCCGCTCGGGCGGACGGACGTAGGCCTTGAGGATGCGCTGGGCCTCTCGGTGCGCCTGGCGGATCTCGGCGGCGCTGGGCTCTCGCCAGCGGTTCTCGCCGGCCGTCGCGCCGGCCCTGGCGCTGGCCTGGGCGGTCTCGTCGATCCGGGCGACCAGGGCGTCGACGCCGCGCTTGCGCGTGGCGACGGTGGTGACGATCGGGCAGCCCAGCTCACGCGACAGCCCCTCCAGGTCGATCCGCAGGCCCTGGCGCTGGGCGATATCGTACATGTTGAGCGCCAGCACCATCGGCCGGCCCACCGCCTTCAGCTCCAGGATCAGGCGCAACACCAGCCGCAGGTTGGTGGCGTCGGCCACGCAGACCAGCACGTCGGGCGTCCGCTCGCCGGCCAGCTGGCCAAGCACCGCGTCGCGGGTCACCGCCTCGTCGGGACTGCGGGCGCGCAGGGAATAGGTGCCGGGCAGGTCCAGCACCGAGAAGGCGCGGCCGTCGGCGGTCTTCAGCTGGCCTTCCTTTCGCTCGACGGTGACGCCGGCGTAGTTGGCGACCTTCTGCCGGCTGCCGGTGAGCGCATTGAAGAGGGCGGTCTTGCCGGAGTTGGGGTTGCCGACCAGGGCCACCCGGGCCGTGGCCGCAAGCGTCTCGGCAGGTGTCTCGGCAGGTGCCTGGGCAAGCGTCTGGGCGCCGACGGCGTTCATGAGCGGCGGCGGCGCTCCGGCCGGCGTTGCGACAGCCGCACCCAGACATCCTCGGCGTCGCGGCGGCGCAGCGCCACGCGCATGTCGTCGATGCGCACGGCGATCGGGTCGTGGCGGATGGCGCCCTCGTGCAGCACCTCGATCTGGGCGTCCTCGACGAAACCGAACTCGAGCAGGCGGCGCTGCAGCTCCTCCATGCCGACGCCATGGTCGCCCGGATGGGTCTCGGCCCGCACCTCGAGGATCACGCCGACGTCGCCGGGTCGGGCCTCGCTCAGCCGCACGACCGGTCCGGACACGCGCTCGGCGACCGCAGCTTGCGCCACGGCGGCGGCGTCGTCGAGGGGCGCAGCCAGCATGTCGTGCATCCGACGCGAGCCTCCGCTCACTCTTGCGATTGATTATCAATTACGCTGCAAGAGGCGTAATGGCAAGAGCCGAACCCATCTAGGCTTTTCGGATCACGGCGCGTTTGACGCATCGCAAATTCGCGCGCGCCCGCGTTGACCCGGGCCGACCCGCCGCTAGAGTGCCCCGGCCCGAACGCCGCGCCCCAAAAGGCCCGGCCGCCCGGGGCCCCAGTGGCGAAATGGTAGACGCGGCAGACTCAAAATCTGTTGTCCGCGAGGACGTGTTGGTTCGAGTCCGACCTGGGGCACCATGAGGAGCGAGGCCGCGAGCGGGCTCACCCCGAGCCTTCCCACGGCGGATCGTAGTCTTCCGCACGGTCGAAGAGGGTGAGGATGTCCCAGGGCTCGTCCGGCGGACAGGGGCTCGCGGCCACGCGACCGCTCTCGCCGCGCTGGCATATCCCGTCGGCCAGGGCCGGCGGAGCGGTCGTCTTGTTTATTTCAAATGGCGGAAATCGGCGCGAGTCAGAGAGGTCGTAAGCCCCTTCGGTCCGGTCGAGAAGCTGTCTACGGGGATATGAACCATCTGCATATCCCGGATGACGCTGACATATAGGGGCGTTCCGTCCTTCGTTTTCTGAACGGAATCGACGTTTCCGAGGAATTGCCCATCGGAAGAGTAGATGCCTTCACCGGACTTGACCTTGACGGGATGGCTGGCCGCAGCCGGCTGCGCCATAGCGGTGGTGGAAGCATCGGGCTGCGCCATGACCGCCGTGGAAACGGAAAAGGCCGCCAACGACGCTGCAGAAATGAATAGTAATTTCAAAGTTGTTACTCCTTGAGGATAGGATGACGCGCCGCAACGGCGTATGCAACTTGACGCCTGACCCCCGATAGAGAAGGCGAGGCTTCATTGGCAATGGTTTTCTGTGTTCGCGACGGTCACAGATACTTATTGGCGCTCGCCGTCATTGCAGCGCGCTCGCGCCAGCCGAAAGGTGTGCTCACGCGAGCGGCGGAGTCGTTACGCCGCGCTTCCGGGCGCCCTTCACTCGGTCGCGACCGCTTCTCGGACCTCCAACAATCGGCGGAAGGGCGGCCCCGCCACTTTTCAAGACGCCGTTCTACCCCTTCCGCCGCGGCGTCGGCCTGCGGCCGCGGCCGCCCTTGCCGGGCGGCGGGGGCTTGCGCGGGGCCGGCGCGCCGGCGGCCTCGATGCGCACGTCTCCGTCGTTCGTCGCGCGGATGGCCTCGCGGAAGCGGCCTTCCACGGCGGGGGCGATCTCGAACTTGGTCTCGCGATCGAAGATGCGGATCTCGCCGATCTCCTTCT
>CBJNAS010000398.1:0-3368 GCA_966434565.1 uncultured Phenylobacterium sp. | reverse complement strand
CGACCTCGTCGGCATCCTCGGCCAGCCGCGCGACCACATCCGGCGGACCGACCGGCAGGCCCAGCACCAGCCGCGTCACGCCGGCCTGCTCCAGGCCCTGCAGGGCCGCGCTCATCGAGCCGCCGGTGGCCACGCCGTCGTCAATCAGCAGGACCGTGCGGCCGCGCACATCGGCCGGCTGGCGGCCGCCGAGATAGGCGCTGCGCCGCCGCTCGATCTCGCGCAGTTCCTTCTTGACCTGTTGATCGAGATAGCCGGGCGGGGGCTCGATGACGCGCTCGACCTCGGGATTGAGCACCAGCTGCGGATCGGCGCCGTCCACCAGGGCCCCGAGGCCGAGCTCGGGATGGCCGGGCGAGCCGATCTTTCGGACGAACAGCAGGTCGAGCGGCGCGGCCAGCTCCTGGGCCACCTCATAGGCCACCGGCACGCCCCCGCGCGGCAGGGCCAGCACCACCGGATCCTGGCCGACGTAGTCGCTGAGCGCCGCGGCCAGCCGCTGGCCGGCCTCGCGGCGGTTGGCGAAGATCGGTTGGAAGTCGATCATCGAAGCGCCCCGCTCTCTAAGGCGCTGCCTGACGGAAGGCCCGGTTCACCTCCCAACCCCGCGGGCGTGCGGCCGGTTCCGGCCTCAGCGGCGCCAGCTCGCCCGCGTCACGCTCATTCGGGCGGCGGGCTGGCGGGCGGCCTCGACGACGCACTGGCCGGGGTCGATCATGGCGTGCTGGCCCAGGCAGAAGATGTCCTCGTACTGCGGCCCGGCGCTGGCCAGGCATTGGTAGAGGTTGAGCTTGGCCAGCCTCAGGCAGGAGGCCGAACGCGCATCGCTCAAGAGCGCCCGCCCGCGGCCCTCCTCGCCCAGCACGCTCAGGGCCGCCAGCGCCACGCCGCGCGCGACCACCGGACTGGCGACCGGTCCGCCGCGGCGGGCGCCGTCGGCGAGCGCATCGCGCAGGCGCGCGGCGTCTCCGGGCTGCGGGGCATAGCCGGCGGCGGACAGCCGCTTGACCCGGGCGAGACGCCCCGCGGGATCGGCGACGCGGGTCTTCGACCAGGCCTGATGCTGCACGCTGTAGGCGGCGTGCTTCACCCGCTGACCGTTCTGCGCCAAGCCCTCGCCCTGGCGCAGCAGGGCCGCGCCGGCGCGCTCGGCCGCCGCCGCCCCGCCCGGCAGGGCCAGCGCGATGGCCGGATCCGCCGCCAGCCGGCCGGCCAGGTCGCCGCCGCGCCCGGCGCGCCGCACGCCCTCGACGAAGTCCGGCTCCTGTAGAGCGGCGAGCGCGGCGTAGGCCACCATGCCGGCCTCCAGCTGGACGGGCTCATGGCCCGCGCCGACCTGCAGGGCGCGGCTCACCTCGCCGGCGGAGGAGAAACCCGCATCGATCCCCCGCGCCCGGCGCATGAAGCTCTCGAAGGCCATGGCCTCGCCCTCCATCCGCCCGGCCGGCGGCGGCGCCTCGGCGGCATGCGGCGCCTCACGCAGGACGGGCGCCTCGCTGGCGCAGCCCGACAGCCCCAGCGCGAGCGCGGCGCCGGCGAGGCCGAAGCCCCGGAATTTCCTGAATGACACTTACCGACTCCCGCGACCCAGGAGCCCCCCGAAGCGGCACCGTAGCCGCGGCCCCGGCAAGCGCAGCCGTGGCCGGTTGTCGCGGCTGGACGCCTCAGGCCACCGCCCACCCGGTGATCGTCAGGATCTCGAAGGTCGCCGGAACCCGCCCGTCCGGCGTGGCGAACCGCTCCGCGTAGATCTCGCAGGTGCGCGCCAGCAGGGCGCGCGTCAGCGCCCGCGGGTGGCGTTCGGCGAGCACGCTGGTCTCGCCCATCTGGCGCAGGTCGGCGAGCAGCTTCAGCGGATGGGCGTAGGTGACCGTCACGCGGTCGATGTCGGCGACCGGCTGGACGAAGCCGGCGCGGGTCAAGAGGTTCGCGGCGTCGGAGGCGTCGGCGAAGGGGGAGATGCGGGAGCCGGCGCCGCCCAGGATCTCGGATTCGGCGGCGACCAGCGACTGGCGAAGCTCGGTCAGAGTGACGCCGCCCAGGAAGGAGGCGATGAACAGCCCGTCGGGCTTCAGCGCCCGGCGGGCCTGGATCAGGGCCCCGACCACGTCGTTGGTCCAGTGCAGCGCCAGGGTGGAGACCACCAGGTCGAGGCTCGCGTCTGCGAAGGGCAGGCGCTCCTCGTCGGCGGCGAGGCGGGCGCCCGGGCGGCCGGCGAGCATGGCGGGCGAGAGGTCCGTCTCGATCAGCAGGCCCACGCGCGCCGCCGTCTCGCTCCCAGCCAGCGCCTCGCGGAAGGCTCCCGTGCGGGCGCCGAGGTCGACGGCCACGGCGAAGTCGCGCATGATCGGCTCGAGGCGCTCGGCCACGTCCTGCGCGGCGCGGCGCTTGAGGAAGTCGGCCTGGGAGTAGCCGTGGGCGGCGCGATCCAGGCGCTTGCGGTGCAGGGCGCGGTCGAACAGGCGCGGTGGGGCAGGGGGCGCGGGCGGCATGGGGGCGGAAGATGGCGGCTTCGCCCGCGGATGGAAACAGGGCCTGAGCAGCAGGGCGCTCCTGCGCGGCGCGCTGGACCTGGTCTTTCCGCGCGAGGATCTCGACGGCGAGCCCACCGTCGGCGCGCACGGCCTTTCGCCCGAGGCTTGGATGCGCATCCATTTCCTCGACGGCCCGGTCTGCGATGGCTGCGGGCAACCGTTTGACTACGCCTCGGGCCCGGGCGCGCGCTGCACCGCCTGCACGGCCCGGCCGCCGGCGTTCGACGCCGCGCGCGCCGCCTGCCTCTACGACGAGGTCTCGCGCGATCCGATCCTGAAGCTCAAGCACGCCGACCGCACGGACCTGGCGCCGATGTTCGCGCGCTGGTTGTCGCGGGCCGCCGCCGACCTGCTGGCCGAGGCCGAGGCGATCGCGCCGGTGCCGCTGCATCCGCTGCGGCTGCTCAGGCGCCGCTACAACCAGGCCGCGGAGGTCGCCCGGCCCCTGGCGAAGCTCGCGGGCGTGGCCTACTTGCCCGACGCCCTGGTGCGCCGGCGCGCCACCGAGACCCAGGGCGGCAAGTCTGGCGCGCACCGCAGGCGCAACGTCGCGGGCGCCTTTCACGTGCCGGAGCGCCGGCGCGTCCAGGTGGAGGGCCGGCGCATCCTGCTGGTCGATGACGTCCTGACCACGGGGGCGACAGCGGAGGGCTGCGCCAAGGCGCTGAAACGGGCAGGGGCGGCCCGTGTCGATTTGGCCGTGCTGGCGCGTGTTAAAGAGTCCGCCGGACTCACCATATGACGACGAACCGAGACCTTTCTCTCAGGCGGCCATGGCTCACGTCACCATCTACACCAAGCCCTACTGCCCCTATTGCATCCGGGCGGTCTCGC
>CBJNAS010000397.1:0-3377 GCA_966434565.1 uncultured Phenylobacterium sp. | reverse complement strand
TCATCCTGGCGGGCGAGAGCGCCCGGTTCGCCGACACCCACGCCAAG
This sequence comes from uncultured Phenylobacterium sp., assembly GCA_966434565.1. Taxonomy (GTDB): domain Bacteria; phylum Pseudomonadota; class Alphaproteobacteria; order Caulobacterales; family Caulobacteraceae; genus Phenylobacterium. Next base: position 3,330 of record CBJNAS010000397.1, on the reverse strand, counting down.
ATCGGCGCCCTTTCCGGCAGCGGCATGGGCGCGCGCCTGCCGCACGCGGTGGGCGCGCGCTTCGCCAAGCAGATGATGCTGAGCTGCCAGCCGATCGACGCGGCCACGGCCCTGCGGGTGGGCCTGGTCAACGAGGTGGTCGCCGACGCCGCGCTGGCGGGGCGCGCCAAGGAGGTGGCGCAGGCCGGCGCCGCCCATGACCCCGGACTGGTGGCGATCGCGAAGGGCGTCGTCGACCGCGGCGCCGAGGGCGCCCTCGCCCAAGCCTTGGAGATTGAACGCGAGGCCCTGGCGGCGCGCAAGCGCCAGGGCGCGATGAGCTGGAACACCTGAGAGCGGCGCGGCGGCCAAGCCGCGCGGTCTACATCGCCAGCACCGTCCCTCATCGGCCCGCGGCGGGCAGGGCGTAGGCGACCAGTTCGTCGCCCATCAATGTGTGCAGGGCCAGGTTGCCGCCGGCGGCGATCACCAGCGTCTCGCGGCCGCCGGGCTCCTTGAACACGGTCGGGGTCGCCTGACCGCCCGCGGGCAGCCGGGTCTCCCACAGCGGCCGCCCGGTCGCCTCGTCATAGGCGCGCAGCATCCCGTCCTGGCTCGCGCCGATGAACACCACGCCCCCCGCCGTGACCGTCGAGCCGCCGATGTTCGGCACGCCCATGCGGATCGGCAGGTGCGAACGCAGACCGAGCGGGCCGGCGCCGGCGGCCGTGCCGAACGGATGGCTCCAGACAAGCTTGTGGGTGTCGAGGTCCACCGCGGCGATGACGCCATAGGGCGGCTGCTGACAGGGCGCGCCGAGCGGCGAGAGGAACGGCTTGACGTCGACCGCGTAGGGCGTCCCCATCTGCGGCAGGTCGCCGTTGCGGTAGATCGCCTCGCCGGCTTTGTCGGCCCGCAGTCCGAGCCGGTCGGCCTCCGTCCGCGGCATCAGCCTGTCGTAGTTGCCCACCTGGTCCGAGTTGACGATCATCAGCCGGCGCCCCGGATCGACGGAGACGCCACCCCAGTCGATGCCGCCCAGGTAGCCCGGGAAGACGATGGTGCGGGTCAGGCCGAGCGGCGTCATCGGCCCCTCATAGCGCGCGCGCCGGAAGGCTAGGCGGCACCAGAGCTGGTCGAGGGGCGTCAGCCCCCACATGCGCGCTTCGGTCAGGCGTGGCCCGGTGAAGCTCGGCATGCCCGTGGAGAAGGGCTGGGTCGGCGAGGGCCGCTCGCCCGGCACGGCGTCGGTCGCGACCGGCTGCTCTGTGACCTGCGCAAGAGGGGTCCCGGTGCGCCGGTCGAGCAGGAAGATCTCGCCCCGCTTCGTCGGCAGGAGCAGCGCCGGCGTCGCGTGGTCCGCCACCTGGACGTCGGTGAGCGTCGGCTGGGCGCCGACGTCATAGTCCCAGATGTCGTGATGGGCGGTCTGGAACGACCAGCGCAATGCGCCGGTCTGTGCGTCCAGCGCCACGACGCTGCTGGAGAAGCGTTCCGAGGCGGCCGAGCGGTGGGCTCCGAAGTAGTCGGGGGTCGCATTGCCCGTCGGCAGGTAGACCAGCCCGAGCGTCTCGTCGGCGCTGATCGGGCCCCAGCTGTTCGGGGTGCCGCGGGTGTACGCCTCTCCCGGCGGCGGTGCGCCCTGGCGGTCGGGGCGGCCCATGTCCCAGGCCCAGGCGAGCTGGCCCGTCACCGCGTCGAACGCCCGAATCACGCCGGAGGGCTCGCCCAGCTTCTGGCCATCGGTGACCCAGCCGCCGAGCACCACCCGGCCGCGAACGACCGCGGGCGCGGACGTGACGTAGTAGTAGCCCTTGTCAACCCGGCCGAGACCCGCGGTCAGGTCCACACCGCCGCCCGCGCCGAAGCCGCGGCACGGCTGGCCGGTGGCGGCGTCGAGCGCGATCAGGCGCGCGTCGACCGTCGCGGCGAGGATCCGCTCCGCGCAGGGCCCCTGCGCGCCGGCGATTTCGTAGCGCGCCACGCCGCGACAGGTGAGCGAGAGCACGCCGGCCGGGTTCACGTGCGGCCGATAGCGCCAGAGCTCGCGGCCGGTCCGCGCGTCCAGGGCGAAGATGTCGTTGTACCCGGTGCAGCCGAACAGCCGGCCGTGCGCCTCGAGCGGCGTCATCTCCAGCGAAAACATGCCGGGGGTCGAAGGAAGACCGACGTGGTAGGTCCAGATCCTCTGCAGCAGACCGACGTTCGCCGGCGTGATGTCGGCCAGGGGCGCATAGCGGGAGCCGCCCGCGTCCGCGCCATAGTGCCCCCATCCCGCCGCGGCCTGGGCCGGACCCGCGGGCCGCAAGGGCGCGCGGGCGGCGACCGTGTCCGGCCGGGCCAGCACGGCGGCGCCCAGGAACGCAGCGAGCGTGATCGCCAGGGACGCGGCCAGGCACAGGCGCCCGGTGGCCGCCCGGGCGGGGATCAGCAGAGGCAGGCCGACGACGGCGGGCCCGAGCAGCCGCGGCGCGAGCGCCCAGGCGTTCGGACCGGCCTCCGCCAACGCCCACAGCAGGGTCCCGCCGAGGAACAGGCCGTACAGCCCGGGCCCCCAGCGCCGGCCGGCCCACAACCCCCAGGCGGTCACGAGCAGCGCGACCGCTGCGACCGCATAGTAGGGCGACCCCCCCAGGGCGAGCAGCCAGCCACCCCCGGCGGCGAACGCCACCCCCACCGCGCCGATCAGCAGCGCCATGAGGCGTTCCAGCAGGCTCGGACCGCGTTCGGCGGCGGTTACAGGTTTCAGATCAGCTTTCACGTCTTGGGTCCCGCGCGCCGGACGCTAAGCCCTGGCGAAAAGAGCGGGCAATTTGACTCCAGGTCGAAAGGCCTATGAGCGAGGGTCGCCGGGCTCGACATCGCGGCGGCTGAGCCCCTGGCCGTTGTCGGCGCCCAGCGCCACCACGGGCGGCTTCTGGCCTCCGGTGGGGTTCGTGCAGATCTCCAGGTTGGACATGCCGACGCGGTCGCCCCAGCGGGCGACGCCGATCGACTCCACGGCCGTATAGCCACGCACGTGCAGCACCACCCCGTCGCTGCGTTCGTGGCTGATCTCGTGCCGCTCGCCGTTGGCGAGGGTGAAGACGGCGCGGCCGGCGCGCGGGCTGAGGGCGTCGGGATCTAGCGTCGCGGTGATTTCCGACTGGGTCATGGCGTGGGCGACGCCGTCGCGCAGCACGTAGCCGAAGGTCATGTATTGCCCGCTGTCGGTCACCACCGCCAGAACGTGGGCCGACAGGTCCGGGCCGTAGACGCTGGGCCACCAGCGGGTGCTGCGCAGCCGGCCCCACTCGCGCGGGCCCCAGGAGCGGTCGCGGTAGCCCAGGGCGTTGATCTGCAGCTCGCGGT
>CBJNAS010000396.1:0-3380 GCA_966434565.1 uncultured Phenylobacterium sp. | reverse complement strand
TCTTGCCCTTGGCGTCGTGGCAATGCCCCTTCGCGTCCAGAGCATAGCCGCCGGTGGTGGCCGAAGCGGTCGCCGCTGGGCACTTGATGAACTTTCCCGTCGCCGGATCTTTGCAAGACGCCGCGTCAGCTGTTCCGGCGAGGCTGAGTGCGAGAACGGTGGCCGGGATCAGGCTAAAGGTCCGATGCATGTGCTTCCTCCTCCCAAAATGGACGGCCACGGTCTCATTGCAGGCCGAACACGGCAAGGTGACCTAGGACCAGCGCGCCACGTTGCCATGACCGGAACAGGTTCCCCGGTCCTGCTCGCTGAAGCTGCACGATCCATCCGGGCGACGCGTGCTCGCGCGCGGCGTCGATCTCGCACTCCCCAGCGCGCTTTTCGAGACAGCCGGATACAGGCCCGGGCCGGCGGACCAGGGCAGGGGGGCCGAAGCTCCCCTGCCAATGATCAAGCCTGGAGGAGCCAGCCGCCGGTCAAAGATGTAGCCTGGGTGTTGAGCAGGTCCATCTCGCCACCGTTGGAGAAGGTGATGTGGACGTCGGCGTTCACCTGACTGACGGTGTAGGTCACGCCAGTGGCGACCTGAACCACGGCGCAAATTCGAGGATTCGCAAGAACCGGGCGTCGAAGGGCGGCGTGCCCTCGCGTCGCGCCGCAGAAAGCTCGCCAGGGGCGAAAAAATGCGGCTTAGGGGATCAAAGAGAAGGCGAAGGCCGCTCTGTGCAGTTCGCGCGTCAGGTCTCCAGCAGCCGCATGCCGCCGCTCGCGGCGCGCCGATCGAATGTGGCTGTGAACTCGCACCCGGCTCGACGTCCGGCCTGAGCGATCACCGCGTCCGCATAGTCGACCGTCGTCGCTGCGAACTGGTTGAGCGCGAGGTAATGCGTCTCCGCGTCCTGGATGACGAGCTCCCGGGCCCTCAGCAGGCCCTCAATGATCCGCAGGATCTCGGGTTTAGTCGTCTTGTATGCCCGGGCGAGCACCCAGACGGTCTCGACCAGCGTGACCGTGGAGACGAAACCGGGCGCCTCGGCGGTGAGGTTTTCGACCAGCTTGGTCGCGAGCGCCGACTGTAAGGGCTCATCCTGGGCGATGTAGCGGACTACAATGTTGGTATCGAGGCCGATCACTCGTCCCTCGCGCCGGCCTCGATGGCCGCGTCCATTTGCTCAAGCGAGACGGCTCTTTCGCGCCGGGGCAGTAGCCCCTTCAGCGCGCGGATGGAGTGCGAGGCCGGAACGATGGCATAGGTTCCGTCCTCCAGCCGAATGAAGTCGAGCCGGTCGCCGGCGGAAACCCCGAGGGAGGCCCTGACTTCCCGCGGCAAGGTCACCTGTCCTTTGGACGAAATAGTCGCCATTGCCATGTCGCGGTCTCCTTACTTTCGGTAAGGTAAAAAGTAAGGAAGTCGCGTAAGCGGCGCAAGACCCTTGCGCGCGGTCGAGTCAGTCCTGAACCAGAACCCGGTTCAAGGTCCGGACCTGGCGCGATCGGAAGCCGCGCCGAAATAGGCCCGCCCCGACATCGCAGAAGGGGCGCTCAGCCCCGTTCGGACGCCGGCGCGAATGTCAGGATTTTGGAGGGATCCCAGAGTCCGCTCCTGGCGCCCTCTAGTCTAGCCGGCGCGCACCAGGCGCAGGGCAACGAGTCCGGGTTAACGGGTGGAGGCCTGTAGGATCTGGGCGAGGTAGTCGAGGTCCCAGTCGGCGCGTTTTCGCCTGAGCTTGATGGATCGCTTGTCCTGGACCTGTCGCACGAGGTTGAGGGCGAAGTGTCGGACGATGGCCATGTTGTTTGCCCCATGGCCCTTGCGCAGCCGGGAGAGGTCTTCGCGGAAGGTGACGTCGAGCACCCAGTGCAGGGAGGTCTCGATGCGCCAGTGGCCGCGAACGGCCTTGGCGAGATCCTCGGCCGAGAGGGGCCGGGAGGCGACGAAGTAGCGGGTCTCGCGGCGGCAACGGTCTTTCAGTTCGGTCCTGGTCTCGACCTTGGCGACGGCGGCGACCTTGGGGAAGCGGTGCTCGCCGGGGAAGCGGCGCTGGCCGTTGAGCCAGTCGACGTCCCGCGAGACGAAGACGCGGCGGTCCTCGATGCGGCCGTGGCCCTTGTCGAGGTCGAGGTGGGCGTCCAGCGCCTCGGGCGGAGCGTCTTCGAAGAAGCGCTCGACCTCCTGGCGCAGGCCGGGCTGGTTGGCCTTCACCGCCAGGAGGTAGTCGGCGCCGTGGTCGACGATCTTGCCGGCGATCTTGGGGTTGCAGGCCACCGCGTCGATGGTGACCAGCGCGCCCGCGAGCGAGCCGGCCTCGGCCAGCCGGTCGAGCAGCGCCGGGATGGCTTCGACCTCGCCCCCCTTGTCGCCGACCGCCTCCTGGCCCAGCACCAGCTGGGCGTTGGTGGCGAAGGCCGAGACCAGGTGCAGCGGCGCCTGACCGGCCGCTCGGTCGTGACTGCCGCGCAGGGTCTTGCCGTCCAGCGCCACGAGATCGGGCCGGTCGGGCCAGCACTCGGCCGCCCAGGCCACGAAGCAGGCTGAGAACAGCTGCGGGTCCACCCGGTTCATCAGCGTGCGCAGCCAGTCGGCGCAGGGCACGCCCCAGTGGAAGTCCAGGTAGCGGCGCAGGAAATCGAGCCGCGCCTCGCCCCACTCGGCGATGTCCTCGTAGTCGTCGCACGAGCAGATGGTGGCGCAGACCACCAGAAACAGCACCTCTCGCAGCGGATACATCACCCGCCAGGCCGCGCGGTCGTCCTCGATCGCGGCGAAGTGGTCCAGCAACAGCCGCAGCCGCGGCTTATCGAGCGTCGTCTCCATCGCCGGGCTCCGAATCGATGTGCCCGACCAGGGAATCACGCCTGCCGCAACCGGTCACTCGCGTTAACCTGGCCTCGGAGCCTTGGCACCAGGCGCAGCGGACCTACTGAAGGGCAGGGGAGGGTGGAAAGTTCGGCGAGGGCGGGCTCAAAGCCCGGCCGCAGCGGCGTCCTGGAAATCGCCGTTGTTGCGAGCTCCGGCCTCGGGCGCGCCCGGCTCAGGAGCGCCGTCCAGCGCGGCTTTCACGGCGCGCAAGATCCGCAACAGCTTGTCGGCGTCGACCGGCGCTGAGCCCCACGAGCGCGGCTCGTCCAAAGTGTGGTCCATCTCTAGACCCCGCTGATTTGAAGGTACGGCTAAGGCCAGCCGCCCGTGCGCCGGACCGTCCTTCCCGGCCCACGAACGATCGGCCCGGAAAATGGTGCCGCTAGGTCGCGACCGCGGCCACTCCGACGACACCCCAGCGGCTGCGGTGCTCGTGCACGGACACCATCGCGAGCGCGCCGAGGATGCCCAGCAGCAGCAGCAGGCTGTACATCCGCGTCTCGACCGCGTAGCGGACCGC
>CBJNAS010000395.1:0-3390 GCA_966434565.1 uncultured Phenylobacterium sp. | reverse complement strand
CGAACATGGTGCCGCGGTCGTAGAGCAGGTTGAACTCGACGTAGCGGCCGCGGCGCACCAGCTGCTGCTGGCGATCGGCTTCGCTCCAGGGCTCGTCCATGCGGTGGCGGGCGATCTTCGGATAGACCTCCAGCAAGGCCTCGCCCACGTCGCGGGTGAAGGCGAAGTCGCGCTCGAAGTCACCGGAATTGTGGTGGTCGTAAAAGATGCCGCCCACCCCGCGCGGCTCGTTCCGGTGCGGCAGGAAGAAGTACTCGTCGCAGCGGGCCTTGAAGCGCGGATGCCACGCCGGATCGTGCCGGTCGCAGGCGGCCTTCAGGGCGGCGTGGAACAGGCGCGCGTCGTCCGCCTCCTGATTGCGCTGCTCGTCGATCAACGGCGTGAGGTCCGCCCCGCCGCCGAACCAGTCGCGGGTGGTGGCCAGGTAGCGGGTGTTCATGTGCACCGCCGGGACCCGCGGGCTCACCATGTGGGCGATCAGGCTGATGCCGGTGGCGACGAAGCGCGGATCGGCCTCGGCGCCCGGCTGGGCGGCGGCCATCTCGGGCGTGAAGGTCCCGTGCACCAGGCTGATGTGCACCCCCACCTTCTCGAAGAAGCGGCCGCGCATGGTCCCCATCACCCCGCCGCCGCCGGCGGCGCGGTCCCAGGGCTTCAGCTCGAAGCGGCCGGGCTCGCCGGGGTAGAGCTCCGCCGGGGCCTCGTCCTCAAGCCGCTCGAACGCGGCGGTGATGCGGTCGCGCAGCGTCTCGAACCAGGCCTGGGCGCGCAAACTCTTCTCGCTGAGGACGGGGGGCTCGGTCATGCGGCGGGATTAGCGCGTAAGCAGACGGCTGAAAACTCCGGGTCGACCCGGCGCCGGCGAGACTCGCTTCCGGAGACCCGGCGGCCTCTGTACAAAACGGTTTCGATGCACCCCTCCGTCTCAGCCTTGCTGGAGCCGGCCTCGCAGGCGTTGATTCTGCAGCCGCATTACGACGACGCGGCGCTGTCCTGCGGCGGATTGGCGGCCCTGATGGCCCGCCAAGTGCGCTGCGAGGTCATCACCGTCTTCGCCAGCGAGCTGGTTCCCGAGATGGTGGGCGATTTCGCGGCCTGGAAGCACGCGCGCTGGAAGCTCTCGGATCCGGACATGGTGGTCGAGGCGCGCCGGGCGGAGGACGCCGCGGCGGCGTCCGTCCTCGGCTGCGGCGTCCGTTGGCTGGGACTGCCGGACGCCATCTACCGCGGGAGCAACTACACCTCGGACGCCCAGCTGTTCGGCCAATTGCACGCCCACGACCGGGAGCTCGTCGAACATCTGGCCGTCGAGCTGAAGGGCCTGCCGGAGTGGTCGCCGCTGGCCGTGGTGTTCGTGCCCCTCGCGATCGGCTCCCATGCCGACCACCAGATGGTCTTCGAGGTCGGCCGGCTGCTGGCGCAAGAGGGCGTGCGTGTGCTGGCCTATGAGGACGCGCCTTATGTGATCCACACGCCGAGCGGGCTCGATGTGCGGATCGCCGAGGTCGGCGAGGCGCTGGAAGAGCCGATCCTCGTCCCGATCGCCGACGTGCTGGAGACCAAGGTCGCGGCTGTCGGGCGATATGCGTCGCAGCTGCCGGTGATCTTCCGGTTCACCGACGACTACGCAGCGGCGCTGCGCGCCTTCGCCGCCGAGCGGGGCGGCGCCTTGGGGCCTGCAGAACGCTTCTGGCCGCTGAAGCGGGGCTGACCGGGTCCGTCAGGCGGCGGGGAGGGGGAAGGTCCCGGTCTGCCGCAGCGCCTCGCCCAGGGCCATGGCCGCGGCGTTGACGACGTTCAGCGAGCGCGCGCCGGGGGCCAGCGGGATGTAGAGCCGCGCGTCCGCCGCCTGGTGGACTTCCGGCGGCGCGCCCGCGCTCTCGCGCCCGAACAGCAGCACGTCGTCGGCCCGGCAGCGGAAGCTGTACAAAGGCTCGGCGCCCTGGGTGGTGAAGAGCAGCAGCCGGCCGCGCACGCTCTCCAGGAAGCTGGCCCAACTCGCATGGCGCATTACCTCGGCCTTTTCCGCGTAATCCAGGGCTGCGCGACGCACGGCGCGCTCGGAAAGGGGGAAGCCACAGGGCTCGATCACGTCGATCGGAACGCCCAGGCAGGCGCCCAGACGCAATGCAGCGCCAAGGTTTTGCGGAATGTCGGGTTGAAAAAGGGCCAAGCGCATTCTAAGCGATCCGCCACGGATTAGGACGGGGCGTAAAGTCGAATCACGAGGGCGCCTTGCGACGTGGTCGCAAAGCTCACCGCCTTCGGCTTGCTTGCTCGTGCCCTGTCCCGGAAAAAACCGCCTGGTCCGGACCCCCGGGCCGGGCACAAGCCTGGGCGCCTTTCCAAGCTACGAGGAGGGCCGCTCGCATCGAAGGGTAGCTTTAGGTGGCCGACACCGTCGTGGGCGATAGACCCGACCCGCACGCTTCGGGCGAAGACCCGAGCCGTCGCGACTTCATTTACATCGCGACCGGGGCCGCTGCGGCGGGCGCTGTCGCGGCTCTGGCCTGGCCGTTCATCGATCAGATGAACCCCGCGGGCGACACGCTGGCGCTCGCCTCCATCGAGTTCGACCTGACCAAGGTCGCCAAGGGCCAGCAGGTCACGGTGAAGTGGCGCGGCAAGCCCCTGTTCATTCGCTACCGCACGGAGAAGGAGATCGCCGAGGCGGTGGCCGCCGACCATGCCGACATGCGCGATCCGGCGACGGACGAGTCGCGGCACAAGCCCGGCAAGGCGCAGTACCTGATCCTGGTCGGGACCTGCACCCACCTGGGCTGCGTGCCGACCTTCGGCGGCGGCGAGTACGGCGGCTGGTTCTGTCCCTGCCACGGCTCGGTGTATGACACCTCCGGCCGCATCCGTAAGGGCCCTGCGCCGAAGAACCTCGCGGTTCCGGACTACACCTTCCTCTCTGACACCAAGGTCAAGGTGGGCTGAGCATGAGCGGACATTCCACCTACGAGCCCAAGACGGGCTTCGAGCGCTGGCTCGACATGCGCCTGCCGGTGATCCGGTTCGCCATGGACACGATGGTCGAGTTCCCGACCCCGAAGAACCTCAACTACTGGTGGACCTTCGGCGCCATCCTGGCGATGATGCTGGTGTTCCAGATCGTCACGGGCATCGTTCTGGCGATGCACTACGTGCCGCACGTGGACTACGCCTTCGCCTCGGTCGAGCGCATCATGCGGGACGTCAACTATGGTTGGCTGATCCGCTACATGCACGCCAACGGGGCCTCGATGTTCTTCATCGCGGTCTACATCCACATCTTCCGCGGTCTCTACTACGGCTCCTTCAAGGCGCCGCGCGAGGTGCTGTGGATCCTCGGCTGCATCATCTACCTGCTGATGATGGCCACCGCCTTCATGGGCTACGTCCTGC
>CBJNAS010000394.1:0-3425 GCA_966434565.1 uncultured Phenylobacterium sp. | reverse complement strand
GCCTGGTACTGGCACTTCGTCGACGTGGTGTGGCTGTTCCTGTTCGCCTTCATCTACGTGATCTTCGGCGGGCCCACGGGAGGCTGAAGATGAGCCACGCGCCCAACCCGTTCGTCGCGGGGGTCCTGGGGCGCTGTCCCAACTGCGGGGAGGGGCCCCTGTTCGAGGGCTTCCTCCGGGTCTCCCCCCGCTGCGAGGCCTGCGGCTTCGACCTGGCGAAGGCCGATTCCGGCGATGGCCCGGCGGTTTTCGTCATCCTGATCGCGGGCTTCATCGTGGCCTTCGCCGCCTTGATCACCGAAATCGCCGTCCACCCGCCGGTGTGGGTCCACCTGGTGCTATGGCTGCCGGCCACCCTGATCATCTGCCTCGCGTTGCTGCGGCCCACCAAGGGCCTGCTGCTCGCCTCCCAGTTCAAGAACCGGGCCTCCGAAGCCCGCCATGGCTGAGGCCCGCGCGCGGGCGGGGGGCTTTCCCGTCGGCCTCACCGCGGCCACCGCGATCGCGCTCGCCATCCTGATCGGCCTCGGCGTCTGGCAGCTGCAGCGGCTGAAGTGGAAGGAGGCCATCCTCGCCCACGTCGCCGCCCTGCAGAGCGCGCCCGCCCGGCCGCTCGAGCCGCTGCTGGACGCCGCCGCCCGTGGACGCGACGTCGGCTACACCCGCGTGCGGGCCACCTGTCCGGGTCTGGCCTCGGCGCCCTTCCTGCAGCTCTACGCCATCCGCGAGGGCGAGGCCGGCTGGCGGCTGATCTCGGCCTGTGAGGTGGCGAGCCTGCGCTACCGCTCGATCCTGGTCGACCGCGGCTTCGTCGCCGATGCGCAGGCCGCGCGGCCGAAGGTGGATCCCGCCGACCGCCGGCCGGTCGAGCTCAGCGGCGTGCTGCGCGCGCCCGAGAAGGGAAGCGTCTTCAGCCCCGCCAACCAGCCGCAAGCGAACCGCTGGTTCACCCGCGACGTCCCGGCCATGGCCCGCGCGCTCGGCGCCTCGCAACCGGCCCCCGTAATGCTGTTCGCCGAGACCGCCACCAACCCCGAGCTTCCAGCGCTGGTCCCGGCGCCGCTGCCGACGAGCATCCCCAACCGCCATCTGGAATATGCGCTGACCTGGTTCGGCCTTGCCGGCGGGCTGGCCGGCGTCTATGCCGCCGTCCTCTTGAAACGCCGGAAGATCTAGATGCGCTACGTCTCGACGCGGGGGGCCTCGCCCGCGGTCGGCTTCGTCGATGCGGTGCTGGGGGGCCTGGCCCCCGACGGCGGCCTCTACATCCCCGAAGAATGGCCGAGCTTCAGCGGCGAGCAGATCGCGAGCTTCGCCGGCAGGCCCTACCATGAGGTGGCCGCCGCGGTGATCGGCGCCTTCGCCGGCGACGAGATCGGCCCTGCGGACCTGCTGGAGATGTGCCGCGAGGCCTATGCGACCTTCAAGCACGCGGCCGTCGTCCCGCTGGTGCAGATCGGCCCGCAGGCCTTCCTGGCCGAGCTGTTCCACGGCCCGAGCCTCGCCTTCAAGGACGTGGCGATGCAGATCCTGGCCCGGCTGTACGACCACGTGCTGGCCCGCCAGGCGCGCGTCCAGACCATCCTCTGCGCCACCTCCGGCGATACCGGCGGGGCCGCCGTGGAGGCCTTCCGCGGCCGCCGGCAGGTCAAGGTGGTGGCGCTCTTCCCCGAGGGGCGGATCAGCGAGGTGCAGCGCCGCTTCATGACCACCGCGGCGGACGCCAACGTCGCCTGCGTGGCGGTGGAGGGCACGTTCGACGACTGCCAGGCGATCGTGAAGCAGGCCTTCCAGGACCAGGCCCTGCGCCAGGCCGTCGACCTGTCGGGCGTCAACTCGATCAACTTCGCCCGCATCGCCGCCCAGGCGGTCTATTACTTCACCAGCGCCGCGGCGTTGGGCGCGCCGCACCGGCCGGTCAGCTTCGCCGTGCCCTCCGGCAACTTCGGCGACGCCTTCGCCGGCTATGTGGCGAGCCGCATGGGCCTGCCGATCGCGCGGATCGTGGTGGCCACCAATTCAAACGACATCCTGGCCCAGGCCTTCGAGACCGGCCGCTACGCCCGCGGCCAGGTGCAGGCCACCATCAGCCCGGCCATGGATATCCAGGCCGCCTCCAACTTCGAGCGGCTGTTCTTCGAGGCGACCGGCCGCGACGCCGCCGCCACCGCCCGGGCGTTCGAGGGCTTCAACACCACGGGCGTGATCGACGTGCCCGCCGAGGCGCTCGCGGTCATGCGCCGGATGTTCCGTGGCGTCGGCGTGGGCGAGGCCGAGACGCGCCGCGCCCTCGTCTCCACCCTGGAGGCGACCGGCGAGCTGATCGACCCGCACACCGCCGTGGGCGTGGCCGCGCTCGCCCGCGCCCAGGACACGCCGGGGCCGGTGGTGGTGCTCTCCACCGCCCATGCCGCCAAGTTCCCGGAGGACGTCGCCAAGGTCGCCGGCGTCACCCCGCAGCTGCCGCGCGGCGCGGCCGACCTGGCCGACCGGCCGGAGCGCTTCGAGCGGCTTCCCGCCGAGGCGGAGACCATCAAGGCCTATGTCCGCGCCTTCGCCGAGGCCTGAGCCCGCCGTGGCGCCCGGGCCGAGGGTCCATGCCCTGGCGAACGGCGTGCGGGTGGTCTGCGACCCCATGCCGGGGCTGCAGACCCTGGCGCTGTCGGTCGTCGCCGGCCGCGGCGCACGCTGCGAGGATGAGGCGCGCTCCGGCTGGTCCCATCTGCTGGAGCACATGGTGTTCAAGGGCGCGGGCGGACGTTCGGCCCGCGACATCGTCGAGGTCATCGAGGCGGAGGGCGGCCACATCAACGCCGCCACCGGCTATGAGCGGACCAGCTACCAGGTGCGCGCCCTGGCCGGCGGGATCGACCTCGCCAGCGCTCTGACCGCCGACCTGGTGCAGCGCCCGCACATGGACGAGGGCGACCTGGCCCGCGAGAAGCAGGTGATCGCCCAGGAAATCGCCGAGGCTGCCGACGCCCCCGACGACCTGGTTTTCGAGCTGGCCCAGACCGCCGCCTTCGAGGGCCATCCGCTGGGGCGGCCGATCCTCGGCGAGACGGCGACCATCGGCCATGCCACGCCCGAGGCGCTGTCCGGCTGGCGCGCGGCGCTCTATTCGCCCGAGGCCCTGGTGATCAGCGCCGCCGGCGCGGTCGACGAGGACGAGCTTCTGAAGCTCGCCGAGCGCGATTTCGGCGCGGTGGCCGCCGGGCCGGTCCCGCCCGAGGCGCCGGAGGCCCATTTCCAGGGCGGCCAGCGCCCGCTGGCCAAGCGCCTGGAGCAGGCCAACCTGGTGCTGCTGTTGCCCGGCGTGGGCGCGCGCGATCCGCGCTACTTCGCCCTGCGCCTGCTGGCCGAGATCCTCGGCGGCGGCATGGCCTCGCGGCTGTTCCAGGAGGCGCGGGAGAAGCGCGGCCTGG
>CBJNAS010000393.1:0-3454 GCA_966434565.1 uncultured Phenylobacterium sp. | reverse complement strand
GCTTGAGGGCCTGAACGCCCCCTCAGTCGCCTTCGGCGACAGCTCCCCCGCTGCGAGGCGGGAGACGGAGGGGGCGTTCGGCGCAGACGTGTGAATTCGGCAGCCTCAATCGGGAGGGAAGTCAGGGTGATGTCGGCGCCGGTGCAGCCCACCGCGAACCCGAACTTGCCCGGGAGGGACGCGAGCGCCCGATCTTGGGCGATCCAGCGTTCCAGCTCCGCCGCGAGCGCCTCGCCGGCCGCGTCCACGAACGGCGAGACCAGGACGTTGCGCCGCCGCTCGACGGCAGGATCGGCGCTGGCCAGGCCGGCCGCCAGCACCGCCTCCCGGAACGGCGCGAGCGTCGCCTCGGCGAGCCCCCGCACCTGCAGCGCGCCGCGGTTGGTCAGCTCCAGCTGGCCGTTGCCGCACGCCCGGGCGGCGGCCGCGACCTGCCGCGCCGCTTCCGCGCTCATCCGGCCGAGCGGCGGCTTGACCCTCGCCAGCAGGCCGTCGCCCGAGGTCATGGGCTCGAACAGCGAGGGGCACCAACCGCGCCTCACGACCCCGCCTCCAGCAGCGCGGCCACGCTGTTGCGGCGCGGGCGCCAGAGGTCGCGGGCGAGCGCCTGGCGGAAGCGCTCGGCCATGGCGGCGCGGGCCTCGGGATTGGCCTGGCGCAGGAAGGCGTCGACCTCCGGGTCGGCCAGGGTGGCGTCGAAGGCGAGGTCGAACTGGGCGTCGAGCCGGTCGGGCAGGGCGCTGGCGAAGCCGTAGAGGCCCTCCACCCCCTTGGCGATCTCGGCGGCGCCGCGATAGCCGTGGCCGATCATGCCGCGCAGCCAGCGCGGGTTGGCCAGCCGCCCGCGCGTCACCCGGGCGATCTCCTCGACGAGGCCGCGGACCCTGGGCGCGTCGGGACGCGAGGTGTCGGCGTGGTAGAGGGCGGGCCGCCCGCCCAGCTGCTCGGCCGCGGCGGCGAAGCCCCCTTCGTGGGCCGCGAAGTCGTGGCCGTCGAGCAGGTCGATCTCGGCGTGGTCCTGGGCGTGGACGAAGGCTTCCGCGCCGGCCACTCGCGCAGCGAAGCCGGCGGCGTCCGCCTTACCCGAGAGGCCCGCGCCATAGGCGTGGGCGGAAGCGCTGAGATAGGCCTGGGCCAGCTCCGCGCGGTCGGGAGCGGCGAGCGCCTGCAGCAGCGCGCCCGCGCCGGCGCCGTAGCCGCCCGGCGCCGCGCCGTAGATCCGGGTGGTCGCCGCGCGCAGCGCCGGGCCCGCGAGCCCGCGGGCCTGGGCGGCGAGCGGGTTCCACTCGCCTGGCTCGTCTCGCGCGGCGATCGCCTGCACGGCGCTGTCGAACAGCAGCATCTGCGCCTCGAAGGCGTCGCGGAACAGGCCGGAGACGCGCAGGGTGACGTCGACCCGCGGCCGGTCGAGCCTGGCCAGGGGCAGGATCTCCACCCCGCTCACCCGGGCGGACTCGTGGTCCCAGACGGGCTGGGCGCCCAGCAGGATGAGGGCGAGCGCCAGGTCTTCGCCGCCGGTGCGCATGGTGGCGCTGCCCCAGAGGTCGAGCACCAGGCTGCGCGGCCAGTCGCCGTGGTCCTGCAGGTGGCGGCGCAGCAGCTCCTCGGCCGCCTTCTGCGCCAGCACCATGGCCGAGCGGGTGGGGACCGCGCGCGGGTCGACGGCGTAGAGGTTGCGCCCGGTGGGCAGGACGTCGGCGCGGCCTCGAGTCGGCGCGCCGGCCGGCCCCGGCTGGACGAAGCGGCCGTCGAGGGCCGCCAGTAGGGCCGCGTGCTCCGCGGCGGCGCAGGCGTCGAGGCGGCGGGCGAGCTCCGCCTCCGGGATAGACGGGCTGGAGCGCTGGAGCGCCTCCAGCAGCGCCGCGCGCCGCTCGGGCGTGGGCGGCCGGCCGAACACGTGCAGACCGTCGCGGATCTGCAACTCCTTGACGTCGCAGAGGTAGGCGTCGAGGCGGGCGAGCGCCTCCTCGTCCGAAGCCGCGCGCGCGCCGCCACTCTCCGCCAGCAGGCCCAGGGCGTCGGCCCGGTCGAGGATCTCGCGACGCAGGATCTCGCCGCGGCGGCGATCGAGGCCATCGGCGGCGGCGTATTCGTCGATCAGCCGCTCCAGCTCCAGAGCCGCGCCATGGGCGCCCGCCGCCTTCAGCGCCGGCGTCAGGTGGCCGATCAGGGCCGCCCCCAGCCGCCGCTTGGCCGGCGCCGCCTCGCCCGGGTTGTTGACGATGAAGGGGTAGATCACCGGCGTTCCGCCGAGCAGGGCGGCCGGCGCGCAGTCGGCCGAGAGCGCCGCGGCCTTGCCCGGCAGCCACTCCAGCGAGCCGTGCGCGCCGAGGTGCAGCATGGCGTGAACGCCCGCCTCGCGCCGGAGCCAGAGGTAGAAGGCGACGTAGGCATGGCGCGGCGGGAGGTCGGGGTCGTGATAGCTCGCCTTGCGCTCCGACCGGCCCGCGCGGTCCGGCTGCACGGCGAGGATCAGCCCGCCGCGCTGGACGAACGGCAGGGCGAAGGCCCGGTCCGCGAGCGCCGCGTCCGCCTCGGGCGCGCCCCAGCTATCGGTGATGCGCGCCTGCAGGGCGGGCGGCAGCTCGGCGAACAGCTCGGCGTAGCGGGCGAGGGTCAGAAAGGGCCGGGCGGCGCGCTCCTGCAACGCTTTGCTCGCCTCAAACTGCGCCGGGCCGCAGTCATAGCCGGCGCCGCGCAGCACGTCTTCGATCGCCTCCAGGCTGGCGAAGGTGTCGAGGCCGACGGCGTGGCCGACCTGCCCCACGGCGCCCGGGTAGTCGGAGAGGATCACCGCGATGCGTCGCTGGGCGGCGGGCGTGCGCGCCAGCCGGGCCCAGCCGGCGGCGCGGTCGGCGGCCAGGGCGACCTGGGCCGGGTCGGGCCGGTGCGCCTTGGCGGTGAACTCCAGCTCAGGCGCGGCCTCGCTGTCGGCCTTGAAGGAGATGGCGGTGGCGGCGAGCCGGCCGTCCAGCTCCGGCAGCACCACCTGCATCGCGAGGTCCGCCGGCGAGAGGCCGCGGCTGGACTGCGCCCAGGCGTCCTGCGCCGCGCCGGAGAGGATCAGCTGCAGCACCGGCGCATCGGCCGCGTCCAGCGGCGAGGGCCGCCCGTCGTCGCCCCGGGCGGAGAATCCGGTGGCGTTCAGCACCACCGCCGGGCGCAGCCGCGCGAGCGTCTCGGCGACGAAGGCGGCGGGGGCGGGCGCCTTCAGGCTGGTGACATGGAGCGCGCGCACGGCGAGCCCGCGGGCCGCCAGCGCCTGCGCCATGGCGTCGATGGGACCAATGTCTCCGGACAGCAGGTGGGAGCGGTAGAAGATGATGACGGCGAGGGGAGGACGCGCATCTTCCTCCCCTTTATGGCTACCGGATTCACACTCCTTGTCGCTCGCCATCCCTGGCGAGCCGGTTGGCGAGAAAGCCCTTCCCCCTCGATGGGGGAAGGGTTTGGG
>CBJNAS010000392.1:0-3457 GCA_966434565.1 uncultured Phenylobacterium sp. | reverse complement strand
GATCGTGTCCCGAGCCGTGGTGTAGCTTCGACGGTGTGATCACCGCGATCTCCGGCTGGGCCGGATCTGGTCAGGCGGCCACGGCGGGCAGGCTGACGAGGGCATCATCGCTGAGCGGGGCGATGCTTTCCAGGGTCATGTAGCGGGAGCGCTGGACGGCCCACTCATCGGACTGTTCGAGCAGGATGGCGCCGACGAGCCGGACGAGCGCCGCCTCGTTCGGGAAGATGCCGACGACCTCGGTCCGGCGCTTGATCTCACGGTTCACCCGCTCGATCGGATTGACCGAGTGCAGCTTCACCCGATGTGCGGCTGGGAAGCTCATGTACGCCAGGACGTCGTCTTCGGCGGTGTCCATCAGCTCGGCGAGCTTCGGCAGCTTCGGCCGGAGCTGGTCGGAGACCTTGCGCCACTGCGCCTTGGCGGCCGCGGCGTCGTCCTGAGCGAAGGCGGTGGCCATCAGGGCCGACACCACCCGCCGGCCGCTCTTGCCGGCATGGGCCAGCGCGTTGCGGGCGAAGTGCACCCGACAGCGCTGATGCGTGGCGTTCAGCACCCGTGCGGCGGCGGCCTTCAGACCCTCGTGGGCGTCCGAGACGATCAGCTTCACGCCGCGCAGCCCGCGGCGGGCCAGCTTGCGCAGGAATTCGGTCCAGAAGGTCTCCGCTTCCGAGGGGCCGACGCCCATGCCCAGCACTTCGCGCCGGCCGTCGGTGTTGGCTCCGACGGCGACGGTGACCGCCAGCGACACCACCCGGCCGGCCTGGCGCACCTTCACGTAGGTGGCGTCGATCCACAGATACGGCCATTCGCCTTCGATCGGCCGTTCCAGGAAGGCCTGCACCCGCTCGTCGATCTCCTCGCAGAGCCGGCTCACCTGGCTTTTCGAGATCCCGCTCATGCCCATGGCCCTGACCAGCTCGTCCACCGAGCGCGTCGAGACGCCTTGGATGTAGGCCTCCTGGATCACCGCGGTCAGCGCCTTCTCCGCCAAGCGCCGCGGCTCGAGAAAGAACGGGAAGTAGCTGCCCTTCCGAAGCTTCGGGATGCGTAGCTCCACCGTGCCGGCGCGGGTCTCCCAGTCCCGGTCGCGATAGCCGTTGCGCTGCGCCAGCCGCTCAGGGCTCTTCTCGCCGTGCGCCGCCCCGGTGAGGCCGCCCACCTCCAGCTCCATCAGCCGCTGCGCGGCGAAGCCGATCATCTCGCGCAGCAAATCGGCGTCGGCGCTCTTCTCCATCAGCCCGCGAAAGGCGATCATGTCGTCGGTCATCTTCGGTCTCTTGGCTTGGGGGTTGTGTCTGCAAACCCGACCCTAACCGAAGATCGCGGATGACCACCCGCTACGCCGCTCGCTCGCTACGGCGCCTTGGGAGGGCGCGCTCCGCGAGCGGCTACGCTAACGCCCAGCTACACCACCACCTGGGACACGATCCCCTCCTTCAGGAGGAGCGCTTCAACGAGCGTTCCTGATCAGAGTTCCGCATCGCCCGGCGCTGAGTGGGTGACTTGGCTGGCCTCGCTGTGGCGGGCGCACACGCCGCGCAGCGCTTGCGGGCCGGCCTAATGAACTGGGAAACGAGGCCGGCCCAGGAGCCCTCAACGCTGCTGCGGAACTCATTTTGTCTACCTCCGTCCAAGCCGCCCCCTCATTTGGCACTCGGCAAAGGAATTGCTGCGGCGGGAATGAGAGCAAGGCTGGCGGAGCGGGCGCCCCAAAGGCCCTCCGCGTGGGCAGACAAGCCTTTTCGCGCTTCACTGCTCAGGCTGGACGGTCGCGTCGTCGCCAGGACCCGTTTCGGCCCATTTAGGGCAATGTCTGCGGCATCCGGCTGAGCTTTCTCCGTGTGGAGAGCCTGGCTCGCTGCACGCAGGCCGCTGAGCGAGCCGCGGCTTTCCCGAGGGCGATCCCGCGGACGATCGAGCCGCCTGGGAGCCGCACCCTCCAGGCCCAGAACGGCCAGAGGAGGGGACGGAGGCTGTAAAGCGAGTTCGGCATGGAGAGCGGCTCCGGTGCGCCCCGAGTGTCTGTCAACCGCTGCAGCCTACGCCTGATCAAAAGGTGGTCCTGGATCCACTTCGATCAAAGGCGGCTTCGTTGCTCGCTCATTGCCAGCTTCCCAGCCCCTCCAATCGGGGGCGCGTGTCGCCCTGGGTGGTGATGCTCCGTCGTGCGGGCCTTGTGAAACTGCGGCGGCATCGCGCGACGGACCCGCGCGGCTTTACCAGCGCCTAGCTCCGTCAGCACCACAGCGGCGAAAGCGCGGCGAGCGCGGGCAATCCCGCGGTCCCGCCAGCCACGCCAGCGGCAGCCGCGACAGAGCGGACCTCAGCTTTCGCGCAACGTTGATGACTCGGATCGCAGGGCGCGGAACCGGCACGCGCAGAAAAGCGAGCTTTTTCACGTAGGCCGGCACGCGCCAGCGACACGTGGAGCCCGCGTGGAACAGCACGACATCGCCCGGCTGGATGGTCCGCGCCCCCGTTCCATCTTAAATGATGGCCTCGCCCTCGAGGATATGCACCGTCTCGTCGTCAAGGTAAGTCCACTCGAACTCGCCGGCGGTGCAGTCCCAGAGCAGCGTCACGGCGCTGCCGTCGCGCGAGCGGCTCAGCTCGGCGCACCGCGCCTGCGGCGCGCCCGCCAGGATCCAGGACGGCGCGATGGGCGAGCGCTCGATGCGCACGCCGTCAATCGAGCGCTTGTCGATCGCTTTCATCCCAACCTCCGGGTCGCCAGGAGAGGCCCCGACGAAACCTATCTTCGGTTCGCCTCCTAGCCGCGGCGCTTGGCGGCGCCGAGGCCGCGTCGTTAATTCGGGCTCCGCGCGCTAGCCGCCTCTGGCTCAGAGCTCATGAGGCCACCACCTAGGCGGACGCCAGCCGCGCCAGCACCGGCCACGGGGTCGCCGCGATCAGGTGGTGGGCCCACAGCACCAGCGCCCCGCCGAGCGCGATCGCCACGCCGTACGGCACGCCCTTATCGGCCGGCGCCGCTCCGCGCATCTGCAACAGGACGAGCGCCCGCCTGGGCCGCGTCACCAGGCTGACGACGGCCACTACGCCGCCCGCGCAGGCCGTCGCCAGGCCAAGCGTCGCCATGTTCGTCAAGCCGGCGCACAGGGCCAGGCTGGCGAAGAGCTTGGCGTCGCCGGCGCCGACGATCCCCAGCGCGAAAAGGACGAAGCCGATCGCGAGGGCCAGCAGGCCGGCGAGCAGGGCGGAGGCGAGCGGCACGCCCGAGGCCAGCGCCCAGGGCAGGGCGAGCAGCAGCACGCCGGCGACCGCGAGATTGGGAATGCGCCGATGGCGAACGTCGCAGATCGCCGCCCACAGCAGCAGGCCGGTGATAGGGGCGGCGAGCAGCGCCGCAACGAGCTCAGCGCGGGAAATCGGCGTAGCAATCGGTGCGGCTGGACAGGGTGCGCACCAGCGCCAGGTTATCGGCCGCGCGGGGATA
>CBJNAS010000391.1:0-3459 GCA_966434565.1 uncultured Phenylobacterium sp. | reverse complement strand
GCCTGGCCTACGCCATCGACGCCTACGCCGAGACCTACGCCGAGACCGGCGTGCTGGGCGTGTTCGCCGGCTGCGCGGCCGCGGACGCCGCCGAGCTGGCGAGGGTGGTGGCGGGCGAGCTCGCGGCGCTGACCGCCGGCGTGCAGGACGCCGAGCTGGCGCGCGCCAAGGCCCAGCTGAAGGGCTCGATGTTCATGGCCCGCGAGCAGCCGCTCGCCCGCGCCGAACAGGCCGCGGCCCAGGTGCTGCTGTTCGACCGCGTCCTCGATCCCGCCGAGATCGGCCGCGAGATCGAAGCGGTCACCCGCGCCGATCTGGCGGCGCTGGCGCAACAGATCCTGGAGCCCCGCCGAACCGCCGCCGCGGTCCTCGGCCCCAAGGCGGCGCTGAAGGCCGCCCCGGTCTTCGAGCGCGCGCTTTTCGGGTAGCGGCAAACTTCCTGCTGCGTTTTCTCCGAATACCAGCTGCGGCTACTGCGCGGCCATCGCCTCGGCTTGGCGCAGGTCGACGCTCACCAGCTGCGAGACCCCACGCTCAGCCATGGTGACGCCGAACAGCCTGTCCATGCGGGCCATGGTGACCGGATTGTGGGTGATGGCGATGAAGCGGGTCCGGGTGCGCTTGGCCATCTCGTCGAGCATGTTGCAGAAGCGGTCGACGTTGGCGTCGTCGAGCGGCGCGTCCACCTCGTCCAGCACGCAGATCGGGGCGGGCTGCGCCAGGAAGACGGCGAAGATCAGGGCGGCGGCGGTGAGCGCCTGCTCGCCGCCGCTCATCAGGCTCATGGCAGCCAGCCGCTTGCCCGGCGGGCAGGCGTAGATTTCCAGCCCCGCCTCCAGCGGATCGTCCGATTCCACCAGGCGCAGCTCCGCCTGGCCGCCCTCGAACAGGGTGGCGAACAGGGTCTTGAAATAGTCGTTGATCACGCCGAACGCGGCCAGCAGGCGGTCGCGTCCCTCGCTGTTCAGCTCGTCGATGCCCTGGCGCAGACGCGCGATCGCCCCGGTCAGGTCGGCGCGCTCGGTGTGCATGGTCTGCAGGCGCCCCGCGTGCTCGGCGGCTTCCTCCTCGGCGCGCAGGTTCACGGGCCCGATGCCGTCGCGCTGCCGCTCGAGATTATGCAGGTGCGCCTCCATGCCGCCGGCGTCCGTGGGGATGGCGACCGCCTCATCGGCGAGCTGGCGGGCAAGCTCCTGCGGCTCCGCCCGCGCCGTCTCCCGGATCTGGCTGGCGGCCTCGGCGAGCCGCTGGGCCGCGGCCTCGGCATGGGCGGCGAGGCTGGCGCGCGCCTCGCGGGCCTGCGAGGCGGCGGCCTCCGTCACCCGCAGCGCCCGGTCGGCCTCGGCGCGCGCGTGCTCGCCGGCGGCCAGGGCCTCGGAGGATCGGGTGCGCCGGGCCTCGGCCGCGGACAGCTCGTCCAGCAGGGCCGCGCGGCGCATCTCCAGCGTGCCCGGCGCAGCTTCCGCCGCCTTGAGGTCCGCCTGCGCCTTCTCGCGGGCGGCCGCCAGGCCGTCGAGCCGCCGGGCCGCGACATGGGCGCGCCGGCTCCAGTCGTCACGGTCTCGGGTCAGGCTCTCAAGCCGCTGGGTGCGGCTGGCGCGTTCGCGGGTCTCTTGCTCCAGGGCGCTGCGCGCTGCGCCCTCCGCCTCCCGCGCCTGGGCCGCCGCCTCCCGCGCTTCGCCCAGCCGCTCCGCCAGGTCTGCGGCCGGCGCGCCCGCGCCGGCCTCGGCCCTCGCGACGTCGAAGGCGGCCTGGTGCTCGGCGACCTCGGCCTCGAAGCGGACGATCAGCTCCTCCAGAGAGGTGGCCTGGGCTTCCCTGCGCGCGGCCTCCTGCTCGAGCCGCGACAGCGCCTGGCGAGCGGCGGCGGCCTTCTGCTCCCAGGCCGGCGGCTCGCGGCGTGCGGCCTTCAGCGCCTCCTCGGCGGCGCGCAGCGCGGCCTGGGCCTGGGCCTGCGCCTCGCGCGCCGCCCTGGCCCGCGGCGCCATGGCCTCGATCTCCGCCTCGAGCTCGGCCAGGCGGGTCTTCTGCTCCATCCGCACGGCGGCCGGCTTGGGCGCCTCGGCGCGCGCCACGAAACCGTCCCAGCGCCACAGGTCGCCTTCCCGGGAGACCAGCCGGCAGCCGGGCTGCAGCCGGCCCTGCAGGCGCTCGCCATCGGCGCGCGCCACCAGGGCGGTGAAGGCCAGCCGCGCCGCCAGCTCCGGCGGCGCCTTGACCAGCGGACCGAGCGGGGAGGCGCCTTCCGGCCAGGCGGGCGCCTCGGCCGCGCGCCCACCCCAGTAGGCCGGCGCCTTGGGATCCAGCGCCGCGTCCAGGTCGTCGCCCAGGGCGGCCGCCAGCGCGGCCTCATAGCCGCGGTCCGGCCGCACCGCTTCCAGCGCCGGGGTGAAGCCGCCGCGCCGGGCCTGGGCCGTGACGCTGGCCAGGGCGCGGGCCTCAGCGGTCAGGCGGCCGAGCTGCTCGTCGAGCTTGCGGGCATCCTCGCGGCCGGCGGTTTCGACGTCGGCGCCCCGGGCGCGCGCCTCTTCGGCGGCTTCCAGGGCGGCGCGGGCGGCGGCCAGCGCCGCCTCGGCGGCCTCGAGGTCAGACTTCGCCTGGGCGGCCTGCGGGCTCGCCGCCGGCCCGATAGCCGCGCGCTCGCGCTGCGCCTGCTCGAGGGCGCGCCGGCTGCGGATCAGGCGCGCCTCGGCCTCCTGCAGCCGCTGGGCGGCGGCGCGGCGCTGGGCTTCCCAGGCGGCGGCCTCGCCGGCCAGCCGCTCGACCCCGGCGTCGGCGGCGGCGCGCGCGGCCTCCGCGGCCCGGGCGGCGGCTTCCAGCTCCGGCGTGCGCTCGGGGGAAGCAGCAATCGCCGCCTCGACCGCCGCCAGGTCGGCCGCAATCCGCGCCAGCGCGCCCTGCGCGTCCTCGACGATGCCGGCTTCTCGAGCCCTGTCGGCGTCGATGCGCCGGATCTCGCCGGAAAGCCGGGCGAGCTCGGCGGCGTGCGCCTCGGCCTCGCGATCCAGGCGCTCCTTGTCGATCGCGAGCTTGTGCAGGATGGCCGCCGACACCGTCTCGGCCTCGCGCAGCGGCTTCAGCGCCGCCTCCGCGCCGGCTGCTTGGGTGGTCGCCTGGGCCGCGGCGCGGGCGGTCTCCTCGACAGCCCGGGCCGCGGCGTGGGCCTCGCCGGCCAGCCGCTCGGCGGCCTCGCGGGCCTCGTTCCAACGGGCATAGAGCACCGCGCCCTGCAACGCCCGGATCTCGGCGGAGAGCTTCCTGTAGCGCTCCGCCTGGCGCGCTTCCCGCTTCAGGCGGGAAAGCTGGGTGTCCAGTTCGGCGGCGACGTCGTCGAGGCGGGCGAGGTTGGCCTCCGCCGCCTTCAGCCGCAGCTCCGCCTCGTGCCGGCGCGAGTGCAGGCCGGCGACGCCGGCCGCCTCTTCCAGGATCATCCGCCGGTTCTGCGGCTTGGCGCCGATC
>CBJNAS010000390.1:0-3472 GCA_966434565.1 uncultured Phenylobacterium sp. | reverse complement strand
TCGGACGGTCGATCAGGCGCGAGGTCAGCGTCTCCTTCTGGGAGGGCGCGCCTTCACGACGGGGGAAGGAGCCGGGGATCTTGCCGGCGGCGTAGAACTTCTCCTGGTAGTTCACCGTCAGCGGGAAGAAGTCCTGGCCGGGTTTTGGCTGCTTGGCGAACACGGCGGTGGCCAGCACCATGGTCTCGCCATAGGTGGCGAGCACGGCGCCGTCGGCCTGCCGGGCCATGCGGCCGGTCTCGAGCGTGAGCGTCTTGCCGCCCCACTCGATCGTCTTTCTCTTGATGTCGAACATTTTCGGTTTCTTTCTCATCCCGCGGGCGTATTCCCAGGCGGGGGCGGACAGGGCGTCGGGGTTCCGAAATCCTCTCCAGACGTACAGGCGAATGAGGATCTCGATGAACCCTCGTGCGGATCGGGATCCCAGCCTCTGGGAAGCCCGGAATGCGCCGCATGAATCCCCCGGCCTGTCGCGAGGGAGCGGCGATAGCAGGTATTCAGACCCGCTCGCCCGGTCGGATCAACCGGGGAGCGGTTCACGGACCCTTGAGGACGCGGCTTAGCGGCGCAGCCCGAGGGTCTCGATCAGCTTCTGATAACGCCCGGCGTCGGACGTCTTCAGATGGTCCAGAAGGGACCGGCGTTGGGAAACCAGCTTCAGCAGGCCCCGGCGCGAGTGGTTGTCCTTCTTGTGGGTCTTGAAGTGCTCGGTCAGGTTGGAGATCCGTTCGGAGAGGATCGCCACCTGGACTTCGGCGCTGCCCGTATCGCCTTCGCTGCGGGCGTGGGTCTTGATCAGTTCCGCCTTGCGGTCGGCCGTAATCGACATCGGTCAGTCTCCGCTCTTTTCAAGATGAAAGACCCGCGAGGGCTCGAGCCGGCCCGCGCGCATCTCGCAGAGCGCCACGATCGTCCCCTCCGACATGGCGGAAACGGTGCGCGAGCCGGGCCGGAGCCTGGCCTTCACCGTTTCGACCTGTCGGGGTACGAGAACGATCGATCGTCCCTGCTTCAGCCGGAAGGCGTCTTCGTCGGTCACGGCCAGCGCCGGGATGTCGTCCAGCGCGGTCTCGACCGGAAGCAGGGCCTCCGACTGGCGGGCCTTATGCCCTAATTCCTCCAGCAATTCCAGCGTCACGGCGGATGGTTCCGCAAACCCCCCGACCCGCGTTCGGCGAAGCTCGCTCACATGGCCGCAGGCGCCGAGCGCCTCGGCGATGTCGCGCACCAGAGCGCGGACGTAGGTCCCCTTGCCGCATTCGATCTCCAGCGTGACGTGGTCGGCGCCAGAAACCTCAGGACTTGGTGCGTCGGCGATGCGCGCCGCGTGGATCACCACGGGACGCGGCTTCAGCTCCACCGTCTCGCCGGCGCGGGCCAGGTCGTAGGCTCGCTCGCCGTTGACCTTCACGGCGGAGTAGGCCGGCGGGACCTGCTGGATTTCGCCCAGGAAGCGCGGCAGCACCGCCTCGACTTGCGGCAGGGTCGGGCGCACGTCGGAGGCGGCCAGCGTCTCCCCCTCGCGGTCATAGGTGGCCGTGGTGCGGCCCCAGGTGATGGTGAAGCGGTAGGCCTTGTCCGCGTCCATCAGGAAGGGAACGGTCTTGGTGGCCTCGCCGAGTGCGATCGGCAGAATCCCGGTCGCCAGCGGATCGAGCGTGCCGGCGTGTCCCGCCTTCTGGGCGTTGAAAATCCGCCGCACCCGGCTCACCGCATGGGTGGAGGTCATGTCGTAGGGCTTGTCGAGGCAGATCCAGCCGGACACCGCCTCGCCCTTGCGTCGGCGGCCCATCAGTCCTCGTCCTTCCACGAGTCGGAAGGCGGCTGCGGCGCCAGATCCTGGCGCACGCGCGGGTCGTCGAACAAGCGGTCCATGCGCTGGGCCTCGTCGAAGCTCTCGTCGTGCAGGAACTTCAGGTCCGGCGTGAACTTCATGTCGATCGTGCGCCCCAGCCGGCCGCGCAGGAAGCGGGCGTGGCGGTTCAGCGCGTCGACCACCTCCCCCGCACGGCCGCCACCCAGCGGCTCGACGAAGGCCGTGGCGTGGCGCAGGTCCGGGCTCATGCGCACTTCGGTCACGGTCACCGACACGCCCTCCAACGCCGGGTCGGAGATGTCCTCCTCGCGCAGGATCTCGACGAGCGAGTGGCGGATCAGCTCGCCCGCGCGCAGCTGGCGCTGGGAAGGGCCCTGGGCATGGCCGCGGCCGTGGTCGGAATGACGTTTCATGGAGTTTGCCTTGGACGGCTGGGGCGCGGATCGGACGCGGCCTGCTCAGCGGAAGGGCGGGCTTCTAGACCATTCGCAGCCGAAGTGGAAGCCGGTCCGGCGTCGCGAATGGTCCCGATTCAAAGACTTATGAGAGATCGTCGGTTTGGGCGCGATGGGCGGGGATGTCCAGCGACCTCACAGCCTCAGCTTTAGCATCGACAGGCTGCCCTCGAAGGCGGTCAGCTTCCAGACGCCGTCCTCCTTGGTGAAATCCAGCAGGCAGGGGCCGTCCTTCTTGGCGACCGCACAGACACGGCCGTCGGGCAGCGGCTTCAGGGCGCCGGCGATCTCGATCGAATTCGGGATCTTGGTCTGCGGCGTGTAGCCGTAATGCTCAGCCACCGCCCGGAACACCCTGGGTTGCACCAGGGCGTCGCCAGCGAAGTCGACGACCGCAGGCCCCAGGATGGAGGCCAGGCCGCGCAGCTCGGAGCGCTTGCCGATCTGCTCGTCGAGCTTGGCCTGCAACTCCTGCTTCAGCGCGGCGCGGTCGACGTGGGCTTCGAACGCCGCCTGGTCGTCGTCGCGGATCGAGATCAGCAGCGCATGCACGTCGCCCGCCGCATCCAGCCGCTGCACCGAGGCGCAGGAGGAGAGGACGAGGGCCGCGAGGCCGAAGATGAGGGCGCGAATCCGGCTCATGGCGCAGTGGCTCTAGCGCAAGACGTGGGCGAGATCACGGCCCAAACGCCCCCTACGTCTCGGCGTTTGCGCGCCGGTCCACCTCCCGTGCTTTCGCGGTGGAGGATCGGGGGCCGAAGATGCTCCCCCGCCTGCGGGGGAGCTGTCCGCGAATCGGACTGAGGGGGCGTTCGAGCTCCCTACAGCGAGCGCTTCACCTCTTCGAGGTTGAAGCACTCGATGACGTCGCCGGCCTTGATGTCCTGGAAGCCCTGGAAGGCCATGCCGCATTCCTGGCCGGACTGGACCTCGTTCACCTCGTCCTTGAAGCGCTTGAGCGTTTGCAGGACGCCGAGCTCGAGGACCACCACGTCCTGGCGGATGATGCGGACCCGCGCGCCCTTGCGCACCACCCCGTCGGTGACGCGGCAGCCCGCGACCTTGCCGACCTTGGAGATGTCGAAGACCTGCAGCACCTCGGCGTTGCCGAGGAAGGTCTCGCGCTGGATCGGCGCCAGCATGCCGGAGAGCACGCCTTTGATGTCGTCGATCAGGTCGTAGATGATCGCGTAGTAGCGGA
>CBJNAS010000389.1:0-3476 GCA_966434565.1 uncultured Phenylobacterium sp. | reverse complement strand
CCGCCCGCTGGCCCGGCGCCAGGGTGGCGGCCAGGAAGTCGCGCTGGTCGGGCCGCACCACGGCGTCGGCGCGCAGGATCTCGACTTGGGCGAAGCCGCGCCGCGCGGCCGAACCGACCACGGCGTCCTGCGCCACCGCGCCGCGCAGGAAGGCGCCGGAGGGGGGCGCGCCGCCGTCGAGCGGACGCCAGGTGAGATCGCCGTCGCGCAGCAGGGCGCCCGGCGCGATGGCCCGGGCGGCCACCAGCACCGCCGCCTGCGGCGCCGTGGCCTCCGACACCGGCGCGGCGCGCGGAGCCTTGAGCCAGACCACGCCGAGCACCAGGCCGCCGAGGACGCCGGCGACGCCGAAGGTCAGGCAGAGCCGGCGCAGGAAGGCGTTCATGCGGGGTGTGCTCTCGGCGGCGGGTCTGCGTTAACCATCTTCTCGGAATCGACCACTAGAACCGGAGCTGTGCAGAACGAATCACCGCCCCTTGGGGTGGGACCGCTGCTCCGAGGGTTAACGGCCATATGGTTGCGATGTGGTGAATTCCCCGAGAACGCCGTCGTCCCGCAGCGCCCTGGCGGCCGCCCTGATGCTGGCGATGGTGACCGCCGTCGCGCCGCCCGCCGCGCGCGCAGGCCAGGCCCCGCCCGCGGCCGGGCTGAGCAGCGAGGCGTCCTTGCGGGTCGCCCGCGCCTTGCGCGCCGCCGGCGACGCCCAGGCCGCGGCGCCGATCTATCGCGACCTGACGGCGCAGCTGGGGCCGGATGCGCCCTTGCGCATCGAATATGGCGACGCCCTGCTGGAGGGCAATTTTATCGACGAGGCCATGGGGGTCTACGGCGCAGCCCCGGGCAGCGCGCGGGCGCAGCTGGGCCTGGCGCGGGCGCAGCTGGCGCTTGACCAGCCGGCCAAGGCCCTGCCGTTCGCGGAGCGCGCCGTGACGCTCGCCCCGAAGGACGTGGCCGCGCTGATCGGCAAGGGCGTGGTGCTGGACCGCCTGGGCCGGCACGGGGAGGCCCAGGCCAGCTCTCGGGCGGCGCTGGCCGAGGCGCCGCGCAGCGTGGCCGCGCGCACCGACCTCGCGCTTTCCCTGGCGCTCGGCGGCCGCTGCGACGAGGCGCTGGAGATCCTGGAGCCGATCGCCCGCTCGGCGGCGGCGACGCCGCGCGACCGGCAGAACCTGGCCTTCGTCTACGGGCTGAAGGGCGACGCCGCGGCGGCGCGTTCGCTAGGGCGGGCGGACCTCGATGCGGCGACCGCGGCGGGTAACGCCGACTTCCTGGCGCTCGCCCACGAGCAGCTCAAGGGGCCGCAACTCACCAAGCTCAAGACCCCGAACTGAGCTGCGGATAGCAGGCGCTGGCGCTCACCGACGACACGCCCGTGGTCGGCCACGGCATGACGAAGGCGAAGGCGAGCTGGGCGGTCACGCTCACGCCGCAGCTCGGATGGGTCACGGTGAAGTTCGAGGCCTGGGTGGTGAGCCCCCAGGCCTGGCCGGCGGCGTAGGCCTGGACGGCCGCGTCGGTGGTGCAGGCGCTGCTGTTCACCGAGGCGCAGCGCGCCGCCGCCTGGACGGCACGGTCGAGGGTGACCTGGGTCCACATCAGCCGGCCCAGGTCCATCACGCCGAGGGTGAGGGTGAGGAACGCCGGCAGGATCAGCGCGTATTCGATGCTCAGGGTTCCGCGGTCATCGAGGCGGCGCATGGTCAGGGCGCCCTGGCGACGGCGTGGGCGGTCATGGTCGCGGGCAGGCCGAAGCTCGAGCCCAGCACGGTGGGGCGCGCGACGCTGGCCCAGACGTCGACGAAATGGCGCGCGGTCTGGCCGTCCGCGCAGGTGGCGCCCTGGGTGGTGCGCGACAGGCCCGACGTGGAAGGGCAGGCGTAGAACTCGGCCGGGGCAGGTGAGGCGGCGACGCTCATCGCCGGGCTGGCGCTCTGCACCGCCGAGGTGATCCCGGCAGAGTTGAAGCCCTGGATGGCGTACTGTGCGCCGGCCGCGACCGCCTCCTGCGCCAGGAGCTCGGTGCGGATCGCCAGCCCCAGCTCGGAGACGGCGATCAGCAGGACCACCAGGAAGGGGGCCACGAAGGCGAACTCGATCGCCGCTACGCCGCGTGCGTCCCCCAGCCAGGCGCGGGCGCTCATTCGACCAGCCCCGCGGCGCTCTTGCTGCCCAGGGTGGCGACGGCCACGCCGGAGCAGTTGGCGTTGAAGGTGACGCTGTTCTGGATCTGGATGATGCGGGCCACCACCTGGGTGCAGGCGCTGACGCCGGTGACGACATTGTTGGAGAACTGCACCGCCTGGCTCGGGAAGTAGAGCACGCCGGTGGTGTTGAGGACGGTGTTGTTGCTGAAGATCTGGGTGCGCGAGGAGCTGTTGCTTGCGGCGCTGTAGAAGACCATGCCGGCGGTCGCGCCGCTGGTGGGCGCGGTGAGGTTGAGGTTCGCGCCGTTGCCGCTGTTCATGGCGAAGTCGCCGAGGATCAGGGTGACGCCCTGGCCGGTGATGGTGGTGTTGTTCCCGAAGTTGAGCTGGGTGTCGATCCAGTAGACGCCCGCTTGAAGATTGATGGTGGCGCCGTTCCCGAACGACCAGCCGTTCGGATACCAGCCGGGGCTGAGCGTCGCGCTGCCGCTCGAGGCGGTGAGCTGCTGGGCGGGCTTTGAGGGCAGGGCGATGCTGGCGTAGGGGTCGGTGGCCGTGCTCGACGCGGTGGTGACGCCGCCGGTGATCTTCGCGCTGGTCGCCTTTTGCACCCCGCCCACCACGCTGACCGGCCCGTCGATCTCCGAGCCGTTGCCGAGGCTGAGCGCGGAGTTGCTGCTGGAGTTCACCGCCAGGCCGCAGCTGGAGACCGTCAGGGTGACATTGTTGCTGATCTGCACGGCGTTCGAGGCCGAGGTGTCGAGCGCCAGGCCGCAGGCGGCGACGCCCAGCGCGCGGACGCCCACCGCCCGGGTGGCCAGGGTGAAGGGGGCGGCGTGGATCAGGCTGGTGAGCACCGGGGTCACCGGCTGCTGCACGGTGACCTCGACATAGTTGGCGTCCCCGGCGTGGGTCCCGCTGGCCGGCGGGCTGGCGACCCCCACGCTGACCCCGGCGGTCCCGTTCTTGAAGCCCAGCTCGGCCGTCACCGCGAGCGCCTCGGCCTGCGGGTCGCTGGTCGCCAGCGTGCTGGCGGCGGCCATGGCGGCGCTGTCGGTGGCGGCCTGCTGCTGACGGTGCAGCATCAGCATGTCGGAGATCTCGACGCCGAGGGCGACGAAGCCCAGGAGGGCGATCAGCATCAGCGCGGTCTGGATCGCCACGCTGCCGCTGTCGCCGAGGCCGGTGGGCCGTCTGTGGAGGATCCGCCTGGACATGAGCTGCATCGGCA
Source organism: uncultured Phenylobacterium sp. (assembly GCA_966434565.1). Lineage (GTDB taxonomy): Bacteria > Pseudomonadota > Alphaproteobacteria > Caulobacterales > Caulobacteraceae > Phenylobacterium. The sequence goes on along the minus strand of CBJNAS010000389.1, from coordinate 101 downwards.
CGAGGAGCGGCGCAGCATGGAAGCAACTGCTTTCGAAAGGCTTTCGGCAAACGCCGACGGCCCCGGAGCGGGGTGCTCACGGGGCCGTGGTTGAAGATGGG
>CBJNAS010000388.1:0-3495 GCA_966434565.1 uncultured Phenylobacterium sp. | reverse complement strand
ATCGTCGAGAAGGCCGCCGAGCTCGGCGCGCGCCGGGTGCGGCCGGTGATCACCGAGCGCACCAACGCCGATCATACCCGCGTGGACCGGCTGCAGGCGATCGCGGCGGAGGCCGCCGAGCAGACTGGGCGTCTCGACGTCCCCGCGGTGCTGGAGCCGGTGCGCTTGGAGACGCTGATCGACGGCTGGAACGAGCGCCGCCGGCTGCTGTTCTGCGACGAGGCGGGCGACGCGGCCCCGGCGCTCGCAGCCTTGCGCGGCCAGCCCGAGGCGGCCCTTGCCGCCTCGTGGGCGATCCTGATCGGGCCGGAGGGCGGCTTTTCGCCGCAGGAACGGGCGCGGCTGCGCGGGCTGGCCTTCGCGGTTCCGGCGACGCTTGGGCCCAGGATCCTGCGCGCCGACACCGCGGCCATCAGCGCGCTCACCCTTTGGCAGGCGGCGCTTGGGGACTGGCGGTCTTGATCTGGGCGCTCTTGAGCTGCGGCGATTTGCACCCATGTCACCGATGCGCGTAAGACTCGCGCCCGGCGGGACCTCGGCCCGCATCATGTCTGAACGGGGCTGGGGAGGTTCCTTTGGCTGAGACCGCCTGCGAGGATCGCCCGCTGGTCTTCGAAGATCTGGTGCGCTGGTTCGAAGCCGGCGCGAAACCCGCGGAACGCTGGCGGGTCGGCGCCGAGCACGAGAAGTTCGTCTTCCAGCTGGGCTCGCATCGCCCGGTTCCCTACGAGCCGGGCGGCATCAAGGCCCTGCTCGAGGGGCTCACCCGCTATGGCTGGGCGCCGGTCCACGAAGGGGACAACGTCATCGCCCTGGAGCGCGGGGGGGCCAGCGTCAGCCTGGAGCCCGGCGGCCAGTTCGAGCTCTCCGGCGCACCGCTGGAGACCATCCACCAGATCTGCGAGGAGACCGGCGGCCACCTGCAGGAGGTCAAGGTCGTCGCCGACGAGCTCGGCCTGGGCTTCCTGGGGCTGGGCTTCACGCCCATCTGGCGGCGCGAAGAGGTCCCGGTGATGCCCAAGGGGCGCTACCGGATCATGCGCGCCTACATGCCGAAGGTCGGGTCGCTCGGCCTCGACATGATGTTCCGCACCTGCACGGTGCAGGCCAATCTCGACTTCGGCTCCGAGGCGGACATGGTGGCGAAGTTCCGCACCAGCCTCGCCCTGCAACCGGTCGCCACCGCGCTCTTCGCCAACTCGCCCTTCGTCGAGGGCGCGCCCTCGGGCTTCCTGTCCGCCCGCGCCAACGTCTGGACCGACACCGATCCCGACCGCACGGGGATGCTGGACTTCGTGTTCCGCGAGGGCTTCGGCTTCGAGGTCTACGCCCGCTATGCGCTCGACGTGCCGATGTACTTCGTCAAGCGCGACGGCCAGTACATCGACGTGGCCGGCCGCTCGTTCCGCGACTTCATGGAAGGCCGCCTGCCGGAGCTGCCCGGCGTCCGGCCCACGATCAAGGACTGGGCCGACCACATCACCACCATCTTCCCCGAGGTGCGCCTCAAGCAGTACCTGGAGATGCGCGGGGCCGACTCCGGCCCGTGGAGCCGGCTTTGCGCGCTGCCGGCGCTGTGGATGGGCGTGCTCTACGATTCCGCGGCGCTCTCCGCCGCCTGGGACCTCTGCAAGGATTGGGCGATCGAGGATCACGAGCGCCTGCGCGCCGAGGTCGCCCGCCTCGGCCTGAAGGCGAAGGTCGCCGGGCGCACCGTGCAGGACGTCGCCCGCGACCTGCTCGCCATCGCCCGCGAAGGCCTGAAGCGGCGCAACCGCCTCTCCGGCGGCCTGGTCGACGAGAGCGGCTACTTGGGCGAGCTGCACGAGATCGCCGAGAGCGGGATCACGCCGGCCGAGCGCCTGCTCGAGCTCTACCACGGCCCCTGGGCCGGAGACGCCGCGCGGGTATTCGAGGCCTTCGCTTACTGAACGCGTGGGAATTATCTCCCGCTCATCCCGGCGAAAGCCGGAACCCAAGCCGAAGCGACCGCGTGCATGCCGAGGTCAAGCGGCACGGTGGCTCAACGGAATCTCAGCTTGGGTTCCGGCTTTCGCCGGAATGAGCGGTTGTGATTCAATCCGCCTTCAGAACTTCGGCATGCCCGGGATGCCCATCGCCGCCAGCGGGCCGGCGGCGTCGCGCATCAGGTCTGCCTGTTGCTGGTCGAGCTTGCGCTTGGCGTCGGCGTGGGCGGCGACGACCAGGTCGGCGATGACCTCCGCCTCGCCCGGCTGCACCAGGCTCTCGTCGAGGTCGACGCGGGCGAGCTCGCCCGTGCCCTTGAGCGTCACCTTGACCATGCCGCCGCCGGACGTGCCCTCGATGGAGAGGTCGGCGATCTTCGCCTGGGCGTCGGCCAGCTTCTGCTGCATGGCCTGCGCCTGCTTCATCAGGGCGCCGAGATCCTTCATGGCTGAATCCTTGTCACATTAGGCCTCGTCACTGTCGCTCTCGTCCTCCGGGGCGGCCGCGGGCGCCTCGGGCTGGGGCGGCCTGCGGATTCCCACGATCTCCGCCCCGGGGAAAGCCTGCATGACCGCCAGAATGAAGGGGTCCTGCTCGATGCGCGCGCGCTCCTCGCGCTGCTCACGCTTCTGGCGCTCCCAGAGGCTCTCGGCCCCGCCGCCGCCTTGGGCGGCGATCAGCCAGCGCTCGCCGGTCCATTCCTTCAGCCGCGCCACCAGCCGCTGCGCCAGGTTGGCGGGCGCGCCGGGCGCCGGCTCGTACTCGATCGCGCCGGGGCGGAAGCTGATCGGGCGCACATAGCGCTCGACATCGAGCTTGAGCGTGATGTCGCGCTTCCTATCGATCAGCGCCAGCACATCCTCGAAGCTCTTCAGGGCGGCGCTGGCCACCGGCTCGCCGGAGGATTGCGGCTGCGGCTGGGCAAGGCTGCGCGCCACAGCGGTCGCTCCCCCGCCCGAGGCCGCCGCGCCCCCGCCCCCGCCGCCTGCGCCACCGCCACCGCCGGACGGCGCTGCGCCGAGCGGCTCGCCCCCCTGCAGCCGCTTCAGCGCCTCTTCGGGCCCGGGCAGGTCGGCGGCGTAGGCCAGGCGCACCAGGGCCATGTCGGCCGCGGCCGCGGCGTCCGGGGCGCGGCGCACCTCCTCATAGGCCTTCAGCATCATCTGCCAGAGCCGCGACAGCGACCCTGCCGAGATCGCTGCGCCTACGGCCGCCAGGCGCGCGGCCTGCTCCTTGGGCAGCACCAGGGCCTGGGGCCCCACCGCCTTGGCGACGGTCGCGCCATGGCAGTGCTCCATCAGGTCGAGCATGACCTGGTCCGGGTTCGCGCCGAAGCCGTAGAGGGCGCGGAAGGTCTCGATCGCCGCGCCGGCCTCGCCGCGCATCAGCTGCTCGAACAGGGTGATGGTCTGGGCGCGGTCGGCCAGGCCCAGCATGTCGCGGATCGCCGCGGCCTCGATGGTCTGGCCGGGCTCGGCCTGGACGATGGCCTGGTCGAGCATCGACTGGGCGTCGCGCACCGAGCCC
>CBJNAS010000387.1:0-3503 GCA_966434565.1 uncultured Phenylobacterium sp. | reverse complement strand
GCGTCGAAGGTCTGCTCGTCCTGGCGCCAGCCGACGTTGCCGACGAAGCGCTGGTCGTCGACCAGGATCCGCTGGCGCCCGATGGTGGTCGAGAACATCGCGTTCGGCGTCCAGCTCAGCTGCAGCCGGTTGAGCTCGGTGACCTTGGGGTCGTTGATCAGCGGATATTTCGACTTGTCCGCCCCGTTCAGCGGCGGCGTCAGGGCGCCGGGCACGTTCACCGCATAGTGCTCTGGCCCGATCAGCCGGACGTCTTCCATTTCCACCAGGGCGCGCAGGTTGTGCCAGTCGCCGGTCTCCCAGCCCAGGCGGGTGCGAAGCGTGTAGGCCTCGCCGTTGCGGGTCAGCGTCGCGGTCTTCGCCTGGTCGACGAACTCATAGCGGGCGCGCATCTCCAGCAGCAGGTGGCCGGCGGCCACCGCATCGCTGATGGTCGGCGCCGGCGCAGGCGCAGCGGCGGGCTCCGGCGAGGCGGCCGGCTCGGCGGCCGCCGGCGGCGGCGTGGTCGCGGGCGGTCCCGATCCGAGGCCGTCGGCGTCGGCAGGCGGCGCTTCGGACGTGGCGGGCGCGGTCGTCACCGGGGCCGCCGGCTCGGTAGTCTGGGCGTGGGCGAGCGCCGCCCAGCTCATGCATCCGACGGCCGCACCCGCAGCCAACCCTCTCCTCAGAGTCTTCAAGGCTTCTATCCCCCAAGCCAAAAAAAAACGCCCGCCGGGGCGGTCAGCCCCGTGCGGACGTCGGTGTCCGATGGAAATCGACGCAGCCATTGCGCCGAGTGGCCGTCTTGCGGCCGTCGCGGGACCTCGTCGCCCCGCGTCACGAGCCGAAGCCGCCACGCCCTCAGGCTGACCGCAATCTCATTTCGCGCCTGCAATATGGAATCCGGAAAATGCGGCCGAATTGCTCAGGTTCCGGGCGCCGCATTTGGAGATAACGCCTATGAATCGAGCGATTCGACTCCACTGCCGGTGTTCTGGGCTCTTGAGGTCGCGGCCTCACGAGGCTGGAATCGACACCTCCGAGGGAGACGCGGTCGGAGTCATTTCAGCTGATCAAGACATGGGCGCCAGCCCTGTTTTGCCGTATTGCAAACAAGGGCTGACCCCTCTCCCTCTATCGCTTCGCTCGGGCTAGCCCCATGAGGGGGAGGGAAAAGCTCAATGGATGATCCAGTCGCTCATGCTGACCTGGCCGGGTAGCACGTGCTCCAGGTCGATGATGGTGTTGGGCCACTGCGGGCTGGGGCCCGCGCCGTCGCGGTCGAAGCGCAGCACCGAGCCGCCGCTGCCGTCGCTCTCCACGTACATGTAGTGGTCGGCGATCGGATTGGTCCCGGTGTAGCCGGCCGCCTGGAACAGGGCGCGCAGATCGAGCTTGTCCGTTCCCGGCGTGAAGTCGGTGATATGGATCGGCGCCCAGGGCTCCTTGGGAAAGTTGAAGAGGTCCGCGCCCGCGCCGCCGGTGAGGGTGTCGCTTCCCTGGCTGGCGTTGAAGGTATCAGGGCCTGCGGTTCCCACTTCAACGGAGCCCGGCCCCGGCGAGGTGAAGACCTGGCCGCTGGTCCCGCCGCCACCGGTGGTCCCTCCCCCGCCGGTGGTCCCTCCACCGCCGCCGGTCGGGGCGCTCACTGTGAGCTGTGACCAAGTCAGGCCCGTGGGCGAGACGTGGTCCAGGTCGATGATGGTGTTGGGCCACTGCGGACTGGGGCCGGTCCCGTCGTGGTCGAAACGCACGATGGTTCCACCGTTCCCGTCGCTCGCCAGGTAGATGTAGTGGTCGGCGACCGGGTCGGAGCCGGTGTAGCCCGCCGTCTGGAACAGGGCGGTCAGGTCCAGCTTGTCGGTCCCGACGACGAAGTCGGTGATGTGATCGGGCGCCCAGGGCTCGGCCTTGAAGACGAAGACATCGGCCCCGCCGCCACCCGTTAGCGTGTCGCCGCCCTGGCTGGCATAGAAGGTGTCCGGGCCGGAGCCGCCGGTCTCGACCGAGCCGGGGCCCGGCGAGGTCAGCACCTGCCCCGCGGTCCCGCCAGTGCCGCCGGTACCGCCGCCGCTAGTTCCTCCGCCCCCGGTGGTCCCGCCGCCGCCCGGGGTCGCGGACGTCACGGAGAGCTGCGCCCAGGTCAAGCCCGTCGGCGAGACATGCTCCAGGTCGATGATCGTGTTGGGCCACTGCGGGCTTGGGCCGGTTCCGTCATGGTCGAAGCGCACGATGGTCCCGCCGTTGCCGTCGCTGGCCAGGTAGATGTAGTGGTCCGCCACCGGGTCCGAGCCGCTGTAGCCGGCGGCCTGGAAGAGGGCGGTCAGGTCCAGCTTGTCTGCCCCGACGACGAAGTCGGTGATGTGGTCGGGGGCCCAGGGCTCGGCCTTGAAGACGAAGACGTCGGCGCCGCCGCCGCCCGTGAGCGTATCGCTGCCCTGGCTGGCGTAGAAGGTGTCGTTCCCGGCCCCGCCGGTCTCGACCGAGCCGGGCGCCGGCGAGGTCAGCACCTGCCCGGCGCCCGTTCCGCCGCCGCCCGCCGAGCCGCCTGAGCCGGGCGCGGTGGAGCTGGCGGCGATCACGCCGGCCTGCGTCGCCGTGCCGATCGCCGTGCCGTAAGCGTTGTAGAGGGTGACCTGGAAATCCTGCTCCTGGCCCGGCGTGCTCGAGCCGACCACGCTCAGGTTGATGTCGACGCTGCCGGTGCTGATGTCGAAGGTCGCCACCCCCGTGGGCATGACCCCGCCCGCGAAGTCCGAGGCGGTCGCCGGGTTGGCGCCGGTCCCCGTCACCTTCCAGGCCACCGTGCCCGCCTGGGAGACGTCGCTCTTGCTGATGGTGAAGGTGTAGGTGGTGGCCGCAGCGCCGCCCGCCGTGTGCGCCACCGGCGAGCCGCCCAGCGAGACCGCGCCCACGATGCCAAGGGGGTTCTGGGTGATGGCGTAGACCTGGCTGCCGCCGCCGCTCCTGGCGGTGATCAGTTCGCCCTGGCTGGTGACGCCGCTCGCATCCCCCGCCAGCGGGCGGATCGGCCCCCACCAGCCGGCGGGCTCGCCGCCGTAGGCGAAGGCGTCATAGGCGCGGCCCTGCGCCGCCCCGCTCGCGTCGTGCCAGCTCACCGCGAAGTCGCCGTGGGCGGTGGGGACGAACTGCAGCTGGCCGGTCCCGCTGACTGGACCGAGCTCATGCTGGGTGAAGGTGTCGGTCGCCGGGTTGAAGACCAGCACGAACGCCGCGGCCTGTCCCTGGTCCTGGCCCATGTACTCGAGCGCCACGCGGCCGTCCGTGAGGAAGGCGCCCGCGCCCGTGAACTGCGACAGCGAGCCGGCCATCAGCACCGTCGGCGCGGCCAGCGCGCCGTTGTTGGATTCCGCGCCCCGCACCGACCCGCCCTCGGCCCAGAGCAGGAAGGCGCGGCCCTGGGCGGGGATGGTGGCCGCGGTGGGCGGGCCGGCGAGCAGGACGATCCGGCCGGAGGACACGGCCGCGCCGGTGTCCTGGAAAGTCTGCTGCACGGCCGCGGC
>CBJNAS010000386.1:0-3506 GCA_966434565.1 uncultured Phenylobacterium sp. | reverse complement strand
GCCCATGGCTGCCGGGCGCGCTGCCCGGCGGGCGGACCCTGATGCCGCACCCCTTTGATGCGCGCGTGCTCGGCGATGAGCTGTTCCGCCAGCGCGAGCCGCATCCAACCCACAAAGTGTTCAACCGCATGCAGGTGGACCTCACCGAAATGGGGCCGCTGATCCGCCGCACGCCCGGCTGGTGGCTGGTCGGCGCGAAAATGGTGCTGCGGTATCTGTCGGACTTTCCGTTCCGGCTGCGGAGTGGACGCGATCGCCGGCTGACCACCGGAAACGCCCTGATCGGCGGCCTCCGCAAGGCCATGCTCGATCGCAAGGTGCCGCTCCTGCTGCACACCGGCCTGCTGCGCTTGGAGGTGGAGGGCGGGAGAGTGACCGGCGCGGTGGTCAGCCGCAATGGCGCGGAGGTTCGGATTGAGACCCGGCGAGGCGTGATCCTGGCCTCCGGCGGGTTCGAGAAGGACCAGGAGCTTCGGGATCGGTACATGCCGAAGCGGACTCCCACGGATTACAGTCTCACACCGGGGCTGAACAACTCCGGCGACGCGCTCAAGGCGGCGATGGAGATCGGCGCCCAGACGGAGTTCCTGGACCAGGCTTGGTGGGTGCCGACGATGCGGGTCCCGGCGCCGGGCTTCAACAATGCCGACATGCGCGCCGCCCTGTTCATGGAGCGGGCCTATCCACATACGATTTGCGTCAACCGACTGGGCCAGCGCTTCGCCGACGAGGCGATGTCGTACAATGATTTCGGCGCGGCCATGCTGGAGGACGACCGCCGGACCGGTGCGAACGCCCCGTGCTGGCTGATCTTCGACGCCGTGGCGCGCAAGCGCTATCCCATCGGAGCGCTTCTCCCGTCGGCGCTGTGGCCCGACTGGCGTCTGCCGCAGGAGTGGCTCGACAACGTCTACTACCGGGCCGACACCCTTGATGGCCTCGCGGCGAAGATCGAGCTGAGTCCGGCCGCCCTGACGGCTACCGTCAAGCGCTTCAATGGTTTCGCCACTTCCGGGGTGGATGAGGACTTCGGGCGCGGCGCAAACGCCTACGATCAGTTTTATGGCGATCCCCGCAACCAGCCAAATTCCAATCTCGGCGCAATCGCGACGCCGCCATTCTACGGCATGCGGCTCGACATCGGCGATATCGGGACGAAGGGCGGCGTCAAGACGGATGCGAACGGCGCTGTCCTCGGCTCCGACGGAAAGCCTATCACCGGGCTTTACGCCACCGGCAACGTGGCAGGCGCCGTCACCTTCGACTCCTATCCTGGCGCGGGCGCGACGCTCGGGCCTGCCATGACGTTCGGCATGGTCGCCGCAGAACATATCGCCGAACGGACGTCCAACCTGGCCGTTCAGAAAGCTCCGCTCAGCACGGTCAACTGACCGCTCTCAGCTACATCGACGGAAGAGGACATCGCGATGACATCCGAAGATGGAGTTGGGATCGGAGTCGCAGAGCGGTTGGCCGCAGCCGAAGAGATTTCCAAGCTGAAGGCGCGGTATTTCCGGTTCATGGACACCAAATCCTGGGCGGACTGGCAGGACGTTTTCGCGCCCGACGCGCTGATGGACATGACTGGCGAGGCCGCGGCCATGCGCTCCATCGGGTTCACTATCCCTGAGGACGTGTCATTCGTCTGGCGCAACTCCGAAGCCATCTGCTCCGCTGTCGCCGGCGCGCTTGAGCATGTCACGAGCGCCCATCACGGACACATGGGAGAGCTCGAACTGAGCTCCCATACCGAGGCGCGCGGCATTTGGGCTATGGAAGACCTGATCCTGTATCGCGCCCCTGCGCCCATCGCGGGATTTCGCGGTTACGGCCACTATTATGAAAACTACCGAAAATTCGAGGGCGCCTGGCGCATCCAGACTATCCGACTTGAGCGCCTGTGTGTGTGTCCTATTCCGCATCCGCCCTCCGCCTGAGGGCGCAGCTAGCCCGGCTGGTTCCTCGGTCGGCGACCACAACCGATTCCAGCCCCCCGGGCGCAATTCTTGGGCCGGCCCAAACCGGCGCTGGATCACCAACGCCATTAGGCGCCGCCCTACAGCAGCTGCCCCGCCTCAGGCCGTGTCTGCTCGGCCACACTGCGAACGCTCTTGAACCCGGCGAGTTTGCCTAGTCTGTTCGGACGGTGTGAACCTATTCGATCCGGCTGAACAAGGTTTTCGTTCGCGGCTCAGCGAGGATCCTATTCGGCATCCTCTCCGATAATCTTTAAGCGTGCCAAGAAATAAAGTCTTGGCCGAAACGATTCGGTTTTATCAACAAGGTGAGGGCAATAATGAAGAAGCTATCGCTATATATGTGTAGCGCCTCGGTCGCCGTTTTGTCGTGCGGTGGTTCGGCGGCGCACGCTCAAGCCGCGGCCGGCGCGGCCCCGCCTGCGGCGCAAATCGAGGAGGTTATCGTCACCGCGCGGCGGGTCCAGGAAAGCCAGCAGGCCGTCCCGGTCGCGGTCACGAACATCACTGGCGCGGCTTTGGAGCGGAAGAACGTCAAGAGCGTTAGCGATATTCAGTTCAGCGTCCCAAATCTGCAGATAAAGCCCAGCAACACCTACCCCACGCAACCTGAATTTATCATTCGGGGACAACGCCAGCAACTTTACACCGACGAGAATGTCGTCACCTATGTCAACGGCGTTCCTCAAAGCACCCGCGGACTCACGCTCTACGACCTGGAAAGCGTGCAGGCGCTGAAAGGCCCGCAAGGCACGCTGTTCGGTAAAAACTCGATGGGCGGCGCCATGCTGTTCACGACCCGTCGCCCCGATTTCAAATTTGGGGGTCAGGCCGACTTCACACTCGGCAACTACAACCTGAAGGAGTTCACGGGCATCGTGAACCTGCCTCTGGTTCAGGATAAGGTGGCGCTGCGCCTGGCAGGTCAGGTGCAGCGGCGCGATGGAGTTTTCAAGAATTCCTATCCCAACGGAAAGGATCTGGACGACCGCAAGAACGAAAGCGGTCGCGCCACGCTCCTCGTCAAGCCGAACGAATGGTTTGAAAACACTACCACGGTCGACATCCTGCACAAGGATGAAATCCCCACGCCGGCCATCATCGACGCGGCGCCGCTCGCTGCTCCCGGGTTCGGCGCCTTGGTCGCGCTTCTCACCCAACAAGCCGTGACCCAGCAGAGCGCCCTGGGCGGCGCAGTCCCCATTGTTAGCGGCTCAGTGTTGCAGCGTCAGGGGAACCCCTTCAACGTGAAGTTCCCCACGGGAATCCAGACGACGACGCCGAACGGGCAGGTGACGCCCGTAAACACCTTCGGCGCCACCGTCAGGGACTACGGCGTAGCAAACACGACGAGCTTCGACCTGAACAGCAGCCTCAGGGTCAAGAACATCGTCGGATACAGATATGACAAGACCATCGAGGAGCAAGACCCGTCCGGAATCGCGGGCTTCACCCTCAACATCGCGCCGTTCCTCGGCGGACTCGGCGTTCCCGGTCTGCCGGCCTTCATCCCCGGACAGGTCACCAATA
>CBJNAS010000385.1:0-3510 GCA_966434565.1 uncultured Phenylobacterium sp. | reverse complement strand
GGCCAGGGAACGACCCGAAGCACCGCCGCCCCGCCGTTGGCCGTCACCAGCAGCTCATTGGCCTCCTCGGCGATCGCGTCGAGGGCGTGCCCGGTGGCGAGGCCGACGCCGGCGAGGAAGTAACCCCGCCGACGTGACGCGGTCGAGTTGGCCCAAACCACCCGGCTGCGCCCCACTAGGCCGGCCCGCAGCACCTCAGCGGCCTGGGCGGACCGATGGTTCAACCGGCGCTCCCAGAGCGACGATTGCAGGATGGTGTCGAGCGCCTCGGTGATCCCATGGTCGGGGACCTCGCTGTCGCCCAGGAGCGCCAAGACGGCGGTATCCAAGGACGCGATATAGCCGTCCCAGGCGCGTCGCTCGCGCTCGGCCTCCTCCGGTGCCTCGCCCGCCACGACCGGGAAGGTCCAGGCAGCGGCGTTGTTGAGGACATAGTCGGCCAGGTCTTCCAGTGACCGCCGAACCTGCTTCTGCATGCGCTGCAGAAGGGTCAGGACCAGACGGAGCAGACCGCTTTCCATCTCGCGCGAGGTGGCGTCGGCGATCAGCTCCTCCCATTGCGTGGTCCGGTACGCCTCGCGGTCGAAGATGGGATAGAGCACCAGCCCCTCGACATCGACATAGGCTCGGCCCGCGCGCCCGACGACGTTCTTGAATTCCGCCGCGTCGATGCGGGCCTGGTTGCGGTGCAGGGAGTGGAAGATAACTGCCGTGGCAGAGAGATTCAGGCCCTGCGCCAGGGTCGGGGACGAGATCGTCACCTTAAGCACTCCTTCGCGCAGCAGGCGCTCGATCTCCTTCCGGAAGGCGGTCGGCAAGGCGCCGTGGTGAATCGCGACGCCGAGAGACAGACAAGCCAGTATCGGATGGTCCGCGCCGAGCCACTCGGCGCCCAAGGCCTGGGCCGTCCGCAGCACAGCGGGATCGACCTCAAGCAAGGAGGGCAAGGCGCCGCGATGATGAAGGTCGATGATCCGGTCGGCGAAGGGCTCGACGTGGGCGCGCACGGGGCAGAAGACGAGGACGGATTGGCCGTCCTGGACCAGCCGCCAGGCGGTGGCGAGGCAGAGCTCGCCGAGGTCTTTCGGGAAGATCGTCCGGCGCTTTCCGATCGGCGGCACGAAGCCGGTCAGATAACGCGGCACGAACGGCCGCTCCTCACCGACGCGCAAGTTCAGCCGGGCGAACTGACCGCCCCAGACCACCTCCCCGTACCGCAGCCGGGTCGGACGCCAGTCGTTTTTGACCAGCCCGCCGGGCTGATCGCGGCGAAGCCAGCAGGCGAAGTCGTCGAGCTGCTGTCCGTCGGGTAGGATCGCGGAGAGGCAGACGATCCGACGGGCCGCCGCGTCGGCGCGCTTTAGCAGGCGCTGGATCTGCACCTCGTAGCGGACCTCGCGCTCGCTGAGGCCGATCATGTGACCCTCGTCAAACACGAGGAGACCGACATCGTCGAGGAGCGTCGGGTCGTTGCGGAGCGCGAAGTCGAGCTTTTCCGGCGTGGCCACCACGATATGGCGCGTGCGGATAGCGTCTTCGTCGACCCCGCTCACCCCCATGCTGCCGTAGAGCGCCGAGATGGTCTTGCCCAGGGGTCCGAAGGTGCGCTGCAGGGTGCCCTCGGTCTGGGCCGACAGGGCGCGCAGCGGCGTCACGAACACGATCCGCTTCTCGGCCGCGAGGCACCTGAGGATGCAGAGCTCGGCGATGCGGGTCTTGCCGGCGCTGGTCGGTAGCGAGACCACCAGGTCGTCCGCCTGGTCCGCGCTGCGGGCGGCGGCGTCGATCTGGGACGGCCAGAGCTCGACCTCGGCCTTACGCCGTCGCAGGAGTGAGGCGAGGAAGAGGGCGCGGAGGGCGGACCACGACGGCGCCTCGCCACCGGCCGGGGCGAGCGGCAGGCGCTCATGGAAGCTGGTCTCCCAGAGGTCTCGCAGCAGATGGATCGCCACCCGGTGGGCCCACCACTGCGGCACGAAGTTGAGCTCCTCGCACGCCTCCAGGCCCTCGCGGAGCTGCACGATCGCCGCCTCGAGCAGCGCCCGTTCGCCGCGCTCAAGGGCGAGTAGGAACCGAGCGATCGCGCCGTAAAAGCGATCGGTCAGGGTCAGATCGACGGCGTCGAAAAGGAAGCTCGGCGCATCGCCATCAGGCCGCCCGAGGAGGTCGTCAAGGTCAAGGTGGTCATTGAGCGTGGCGACGATCGCCGCGTCGCCACCCGTATTCCCGGCCCGAAAGGCCAGCACCATCGCCTCGAGCTGGTCGAGGTCGCGGAGCATGAGCAGAGCCAGAGCTTTTTCGATCCGCGAGAAGTTGTCATCGTCCTGGACCAGGGTCAGCAGCGAATAAGCGCGGGCGGACAGCCGCGCGAGGTGGTAGCTCGCCGCCGCCATCACAAAGTGGAAGTGGCGATCGACGCCGTCCCGCGGACCCCGCGCCATGACGGCTTCGAGCGCAGTGCCCGCCTGCTCGAACGCGGCGCGGGCTCGGGCGGGATCGCCACCCAGAGTGCGAAGGCGCAGGCCCAATTCGAGCAGCGCATAGCCGTAACCATGTAGATCACTGCTGAGCTGGTTGGAGAAGGCCGGCGCCGCGGGCGGCAGCACGCCATCACGCCAGATCATGGCCCGGGCTTGGCCGCGGGCGATCAGTCGGTTGCGATAGCCCGGGACAACGGCCGCATCGATGTCGGCCTGGATCGCTTCAACCGTCGTGGGCATTGGCGATCACTAGGTCATAGACATCGGCGACGAAGGCGCCGTGCTCCGCCACCCGCACCCCGACACACAGCTGGGCGATGGTCCCCTGGTAGCCCTGCAGTGAGCCCCGAAGGTGTGCGGCCGGGTCATTGCCGGAGAAGGTGAACAGCAGGTGCTCCACGGCCTTCGGCTCAATCCCGTGCTTGAGCAGGGCGTCGTCGATCGCGTCGGCGAGTTCCGTCTCGCCGGCCTCCATCAGGCGCGCCGAGATGAACTCCAGCGCGTGGGCGGAGGGGAGGCCCGCGTCTTTGTCCAACCCGGCCCGCGCTTCCCCGACCACGTCGGCGGCGAGCGCCGCCCGGCTCTTGGCCTCCGCCTTAAGAAAGCGAAGCCGGCCTGTCTCTGGATCGCGGACCATCCCGATCACGTCGTCGCCGCGCATCGCCATGTTGCGATGGTCCTTCCAGCGAAGACGCTGGATCGGAACCTGATATCGAGTGAGCGTGGCGATATATTCCGTGGCGAGGATTTCGCCGAGGTCGCCGGACCGAATGGACTTGGTCGTGGGCAGCTTGCCCTCGATGAAGGCCGCAGCCTTCGGCCGGCCCAGGCGCCTCAGGATCCGCGCGATCTGCTCTTCGGCGGCGTAGTGACCGGGCACCACGGCAGCGACCGCCGCCCGCCCTTGGGCAAGGTCGGCCGGACGCGCAGAGACGAGGTGCAGGCCGGGGGGGCACACGGCCTAGACCGAACGGCCACCACAATTCGAAAATCCAACCATCCACCCCCGTCCCCCCCCCAGCCCGGCGAA
>CBJNAS010000384.1:0-3512 GCA_966434565.1 uncultured Phenylobacterium sp. | reverse complement strand
CGAAATAGACCTGCTGGAAGTCGTCGATCCGGTAGGGCGTGCGCATCACCCGCTCCAGGTCGAAGGCGATGCGGTTGGGGGAGGGGTCGTCGAGGGCGAAGAGGCTTTCCGAGCGGCTGGAGACGATGCCCGCGCCGTAGATGCTGAGGCCTGCGGGCGTCTCCATCAGGCCGAACTCGACAGTGTACCAGTAGAGCCGCGCCAGGTTGGTGAGCCGGCCCAGTCCCCGGGCGCGCAGGCCGCCCTCGCCATAGGCCTGCATGTAGTCCGCGAAAACCGGGTCGGCGAGCATCGGCACATGGCCGAAGACGTCGTGGAAGACGTCCGGCTCCTGCAGGTAGTCGAGCTGTTCGGGCCTGCGGATGAACCGGCCGGCCGGAAAGCGGCGGTTCGCCAGGTGATCGAAGAAGACCTCGTCGGGGACCAGGCCCGGCACCGCCACCACGGTCCAGCCGGTCAGGCGTCTCAGGTCCTCGTTGATGCGGGCGAACTCGGGGATGCCCGTGCGGTGCAGGTCGAGCGCGTCCAGCCCGCGGAGGAACGGCTCGCAGGCGCGGCCGGGCAACAGCTTGGCCTGGCGCTCGTAGAGGGTGATCCAGACCTCGTGCTCGGCCTGGGAATAGGCTTCCCAGTCCTGGTCGATCGTCCAGTCCGCCCGCGCCCCGGGGGGCGGTCCGGCGGCTGCTCGCTCAGCGCTCATGCCGGCAGAATGGACCCGATTTGCGGAAAATTCCGTTCTGGATTTGGGGGGTGCGGGCGGCTTCGTGGAAGAACGTTGCGCCGAATGACGGGTCCACGAAATACATGAAATTCACGAAATGGCGGAGCCGACCGATGCCATCCGGGCGCGCCGGGGTCTTCGACGACCGGCCGAAAGCCGGTCGCTGAACGACCACTGGCTCAGCGGCGCTTTCGTGATTTTCGTGTATTTCGTGGACCAAAAAATCGCCGCCGGCGCCGCTCAGTGGCTGATGCGGGGCTTCAGCTTGTACTGCCCTTCGCGGAAGGATTCGAAGATCAGCGAGGCCTGGGGGTGATGCACCGGCTCGCCGGAATCGTCAGGCATCAGGTTCTGCTCGGAAACATAGGCGACGTAGGCGCTTTCCTCGTTCTCCGCGAGCAGATGATAGAAGGGCTGGTCCTTGCCCGGGCGGATGTGCTCGGGGATGGAGAGCCAGTATTCCTCCGTGTTGGCGAACATCGGGTCGACGTCGAAGATCACGCCCCGGAAGGAATAGACCCGGTGCCGAACGACCTGACCGATCGCGTATTTGGCGATTCGCGTGTTCATGCCCAAAAACCTACCCCCTTTCTCCTGACCGGGAGGTGAACGCCGGCTCACGAGCCCGTGTGCTCGAGCCTGCGCTTCCGCGGTTCCAGTGCGCTTGCTACATTGTTTTTCGAAATCAGGCGCGCTTCCTCTAGCGCGGCCTGCGAAGGACGAAAAGGCGGTCCATGACTGAGGCGCCGAGCGCGCCCGGCGCCCTGTTGCGCGGCCGGGGAAGGACACTGCGTGAGCCCCCGTGCTATGCCGCGCTCGATCTGGGCACGAATAACTGCAGATTGCTGATCGCCACGCCCCAGTCGGACGGCTTCCGCGTCGTCGAGGCCTATTCGCGCATCGTCCGCCTGGGCGAGGGGCTGTCGCAAAGCGGCCGCCTGGGCGAGCCGGCGATGGAGCGGGCGATCGCCGCGCTCCGGGTCAGCGCCGAGAAGATCCGCCGCCGCAAGGTCGTGCGCCTGCGCGCCATCGCCACCCAGGCCTGCCGCATGGCCGAGAACGGCGCGGCCTTCGTCGAGCGCGTGGCCCGCGAGACCGGCATCCGCCTGCAGGTGATCACGCCGCAGGAGGAGGCGCGGCTCTCGGTGCAGGGCTGTCTTACCCTGCTTGACCGCAGCCACGAGGCGGCGCTGGTGGTCGATGTGGGCGGCGGCTCGACCGAGATGTCCTGGCTCGACCTTTCCGTCGGCGGCCCGGAGGCGCCGCCGCCGATGCGCGCCTGGCTGTCGGTGCCGATCGGGGTGGTGACCCTGGCCGAGCGGTTCCCGGAAGGGGAGGCCGCCACCGAGCGCTGGTTTCGCGCCATGGTCGAGACGGTGAAGGCCGAGATCGCCGCCTTCCGCCGCGCAGATCCCCTGCGGCCGGTGTTCGAGGCCGACCGCGCCCACCTGATCGGCACCTCGGGCGCGATCACCAGCCTGGCCGGTCTGCACCTGGATCTGGCGCGCTATGACCGCAGCCGCGTGGACGGCATCTGGATGAGCCGCGCCGACTGCGACGCCGCCGCGGCCCGGCTGCTGGCCTTGAAGCCCACCCAGCGCGCGGCCCAGCCCTGCATCGGCCCAGACCGCGCCGACCTGGTGCTGGCCGGGGCGGCGATCCTGCAGGCCGTGCAGGAGCTCTGGCCCTGCTCGCGGGTGCGGGTCGCCGACCGGGGGCTGAGGGAAGGCATCCTGATCTCGCTGATGGCGCAGCGCGGCAGCCGCCGCCGTCGGCGGCGCGGGCGTCCGGCGCCGGCCGGCGAAGGAGTCTCCGCATGACCGAGCCGCCCCGCAAGCGCATGGTCAAGCCGCCTACCGGCGGCTCCGACGCCGGCCGCGGCAAGCCCGCCCGCCTGAAGACAGCCAAGCAGCGCACGCCCTCGCAGCAGGCGTGGCTGGAGCGTCAGATCAACGACCCTTTCGCCGCCCAGGCCCGGGCGCTCGGCTACCGCAGCCGCGCGGCCTTCAAGCTGGCCGAGATCGACGATCGCCTGCGACTCTTGAAGCCAGGCGCGCGGGTGATCGACCTGGGCCTCGCGCCGGGCGGCTGGACCCAGGTGGCGCTGGAGCGCGGGGTGCGCGACATTGCCGGCGTCGACCTGCTGCCGGTCGATCCGTTGCCGCCCGCCCACATCCTGCAGATGGACTTCACCGATCCGGCCTGCGGGCCTCGGCTGATCGAGCTGCTGGGCGGGGCGCCCGACGTCGTGCTGTCGGACATGGCGCCCAACACCGTGGGCCACCGCCAGACCGACCACCTGCGCATCATGGGCCTGATCGAGGCCGCCGCGGACTTCGCCGTCTCCGTGCTGAAGCCCGGCGGCGCCTTCGTCGCCAAGGCCTTCCAGGGCGGCGAGACCGGCCAGCTGACCGCCGGGCTCAAGCGCCATTTCGCCGAGGTGCGCAACTTCAAGCCCAAGGCCAGCCGGGCGGACTCTTCGGAAGTCTATCTCGTCGCAACGGGGTTCAAGGGCCGCGCCTGACGAAGATCAAGGCGGGGGCGCGCGAGCTGCCGACGCATGTCGTCGGAGGTGTTCGATGAGCCCCGAGACCACGCACCGGCTGGCCGGCCTGGCGATCTTCGTGATCGCCCTGCTGCTCCTGCGCCGCGCCATCACATGATTTAGCCGGGCGGGGCCCCTTGCGGGCGCCGGCGCGTTCCGCTTATACCCGCGCCGCAAAACGGAGAGTCTCATGGAGATTCGCGAAGGGCTCACCTTCGACGATGTTTTGCTCGAACCGGGCGCATC
>CBJNAS010000383.1:0-3517 GCA_966434565.1 uncultured Phenylobacterium sp. | reverse complement strand
AGACCGTCGTCGACGGCACCTTCGGCGCGGGCGGCTATTCGCGCGCCTTCCTGGAGGCCGGGGCCGACGTGGTCGCCTTCGATCGCGACCCCTCGGCGCGGCGCTTCGCCGAGGGCCTGCCGGACGGACGCTTCCGGCTGATCCAAGCGCGCTTCTCGGAGATGGCGGACCAGCTGGGCGAGGCCGCCGCCCATGGGGTGGCGCTGGACCTCGGCGTCTCCTCCATGCAGCTGGACGAGGCCGGGCGCGGCTTCTCATTCCTGCGCGACGGGCCGCTCGACATGCGCATGGAGGGCGAGGGGCCGACCGCCGCCGACCTCGTCAACGGCGCCGAGCCCGAGGAGCTGGCCCGCATTCTCTATGTCTACGGCGAGGAGCGGCAGAGCCGGCGGATCGCCGCGGCCATCGCCCGCCGCCGCGCCGAACAGCCCTTCGCCCGCACCCTGGAGCTCGCCGAGTTCATCGAGAAGGCGCTGGGCGGGCGGCGTGGCGCCAAGGTGCATCCGGCGACCCGCTCGTTCCAGGCGATCCGCATCGCCGTCAACGAGGAGCTTTCCGAGCTGGAGGCGGGACTTGCCGCGGCCGAGCGGACGCTGAAGGCCGGCGGGCGGCTCTGCGTCGTCACGTTCCATTCGCTGGAAGACAGAATCGTGAAGAGCTTCCTGGCGACGCGGGCGGGGCGAACGCCGGGGGGCTCGCGTCATGCGCCGCCGGTGCAGGCCGGGGCGCCGCCGAGCTTCGAGCTGCTGTTCAGCGGCGCCTGCGCGCCGTCGGACGCCGAGGTCGAGGCCAATCCCCGCGCGCGTTCGGCGAAGCTCAGGGCCGCGGTGCGCACCTCGGCCCCGGTGTGGAAGGAGGCGGCATGAACCTGCTCAGTCGGAAGGTCCGCGGTTTCCGCCTCGTCGACCTCTGGGCGGCCGTGCTCCTGGTGGCGCTGATCCTCGGCGTCTATCTCGCCAAGACCATGGCGGGCCGCGAGCGCGCCGAGATCGCCGGCATGGACCGCCAGATCGCCGAGGAGAAGGAGCGCATCCGCCTGCTGCAGGCCGAGGTCGCCCACCTGGAGGAGCCGGCGCGGCTGGAGCATCTCTCCGAGGCCTATCTCGGCATGGGGCCGGTCTCGATCCGCCACGACGTCAACGTCGAGACGCTCGGCGACATCGCCCGTAGCGCCGTGGTGACCGGCCGCCTGCCGGACGACGCGGGCGCGGCGAACCGCGGGACGCCCAGGGGGGCTGGGGCGCGATGAGCCTGGGCCTGCAGTCCTTCGGCGCGACCGGCGTCTCCCGCTGGCTCAACCGCACCATGTGGGGCCTGGAGCACGCCTTCGAGCGCGCGCGGGCTTCCGACAAGCCGGAGGACGACACCCGCATCCGCATCTTCGTGGTGACCCTGCTGTTCGCGGCGGGCTTCCTGGTGCTGGCGATCGGGGCCAGTCACGCGGCGCTGTTCTCCAACGCCGGCAAGGACGACGGCGTGGCCGCCGCCGCCGGGAGCGCGCGCGCCGACCTGGTCGACCGCAACGGCGAGCTGCTGGCCGTGGATCTGCTGCACTACGGCCTCTACGTCGACCCGCGCGAGATCTGGGACGCCGGCGAGACCCGCAAGGGACTGCTTGCGGCGCTTCCGGACCTGACCGCCGACCGGCTGGAGAAGGCGCTGCGCGCGGGCCGGCGGACCTTCCTGGTCGGCGGGCTCACGCCCGAGGCCCGGGCCAAGGTCGACGACCTGGGCCTGCCGGGGGTCAGCTTCGAGCCGGAAGAGCGGCGGGTCTATCCGCTGGGCGCCACCGCGGCCCACCTGGTCGGCTTCGTCGATTCCGGAGGCCAGGGCCTGGCCGGCGCCGAGGCGGCCTTCAACAACGACATCCACGACGCCGTCGCCGACAACCGCGCCGTGCCGCTCGCCATCGACCTGCGGATCCAGGCCGCCGCCGAAGACGAGCTCGGCAAGGCCGTGGCCGCCTTCCAGCCGCGGGGCGCCGTGGCGGTGGTCGTCAATGTCCATACCGGCGAGATCCTGGCGCTCGCCAACGCGCCCACCTTCGATCCGAACCGGGCGGGGGACGCGAGCCTCGACGCGCGCCTGAACCGAGCGGCGGCCTCGATCTACGAGATGGGCTCGACCTTCAAGGGCTTCACCGTGGCCGCGGGCCTGGACAGCGGGGTGGCCACGCCGATGTCCACCTTCGACGCCCGCCAGCCCTTCCAGCTCGGCTACCGGACGATCCACGACTACCACGCCACCCACAAGATTCTGAGCCTGGTGGAGGTGTTTCAGCACTCCTCCAACATCGGCACCGCCCGTCTGGCCGAGGAGATCGGGCCCAAGCGGCTGGAGCAGTACTTCAAGGCCTTCGGCCTGACCGACCCGGCCAAGGTCGAGCTGGTCGAGAGCGCCCGGCCGCTGACGCCCAAGACCTGGGACGATGACGCCATCGCCTCCACCTCCTTCGGCCACGGCATCAACGTCAGCCCGCTGGCGGTGGCGCGCGCCTATTCGGGCCTGCTGAACGGCGGCAAGCTCCTGCCGCTCACCATCCGCAAGCTGCCGGCGGGCGCGAAGATCGACGGGCCGCAGATCGTCTCGCCGCACACCAGCGAGACCCTGCTGCAGATCATGCGCGCCAACGTCACCGGCGGCTCGGGCAAGTCGGCCAACGTCCCGGGCCTGAACGTCGGCGGCAAGACCGGCACCGGCGACAAGTACGATCCGCTCGCCCGCCGCTACTCGACGACCAAGCAGGTCTCCTCCTTCGCCGCGGTGTTCCCGACCGACGGCCCGATCGACGCGCCGCGCTACTTCGTGCTGGTGCTGCTGGACGAGCCGCATCCGGACAAGACCGGCGCGGACCCCACGGGCGGGATCGTCGCAGCCCCCGCCGCCGGCCATATTATCGAGCGGATCGCGCCCTTCCTGGGGATCCAGCGTCGGATGGACACCGCTCCCTTCACGGAGCTGGCGGCCACCCCCGCCGACGCGGGAGAAGAACATTGAGCGCGCGTCTTACCCAGCTCGTCCGCCGCGACCTGTCGCCGGACCCCGAGATCACCGGCGTCACCGCCGACAGCCGTAAGGTGCGGCCCGGCTTCCTGTTCGCCGCCCTGCCGGGCAGCCAGGTCGATGGCGCGGCCTTCGCCGCCAAGGCGGTGGACGCCGGCGCCGCGGCGGTGATCGCCGACCGCGACCTCGGGCTGGCCGCGCCCACCGTAGCCACCCCGGACCCGCGACGCGCCTATGCGCTCGCGGCCGCCGCCTGGCACGGGGCGCAGCCGGCGACGGTGGTCGCGGTGACCGGCACCAACGGCAATACCTCGGTCGCCAACTTCTGCCGCCAGATCTTCGCCCGCGCGGGTTTAAGGGCCGGCAGCATGGGCACCCTCGGCGTGCGCCTGACCGGGCCGGACGGCTTCGACGAGCAGGTGACGCCTCCAGGCCTCACCACGCCGGACGCCGGCGGCGTCGCCGGACTCTTGGCGGGAGCAGGGGGACGCTGGGTGACCCACCTCCTCACGTA
>CBJNAS010000382.1:0-3520 GCA_966434565.1 uncultured Phenylobacterium sp. | reverse complement strand
AGTAGGGGCAGACCTCGTTCGCGGCGTTGTCGCAGACGGTGAAGACGAAATCGAGCTCGGGCGCGTCGGGGTTGTTCTCGCGCGAAAACTCTTCCCAGGACTTCGAGCGCAGCCCGCTGACGTCATGGTGCATCTGCTTCAAGAGCGCGAGCGCGTGCGGATTGACCGCGCCGGTCGGCATCGAGCCGGCCGAGTAGGCGCGGAACCGCCCCTGGCCAATGCGGTTCATGATCGCCTCGGCCATGATTGAGCGGCACGAGTTTCCCGTGCAGAGGAAGAGGACGTTGTAGATCCTCTGCGGATTGGTCTCCGACATCAGACTTCCTCCCATCAGGCGCAGTGTACCTCGGCCTCGCAGCACTGGCTGGCGATGGCGACGAGCGGCGCGCAGATCTCGGGCTTGCCGCCGCAGCAGTCCTCCATCAGGAAGGCCAGCAGCTCGCGCATGGCGTCGTAGTTGGCGGCATAGATGATCGATCGGCCGTCGCGCCGGGAGCGGACGAGGCCGGCATGGCTGAGGATGGTGAGGCTCGCCGACAGCGTGTTCGGCCGCACGTCCAGGCGTCGCGCGACCTCGCCGGCGGCGAGCCCTTCGGGGCCGGCCTGGACGAGCAGCCGAAAGGCGGCGAGGCGGCCTTCGTGGGCGAGCGCGCCCAAGGTTACGGTGGCGGTCTTAAGTTCCATATTTCATGGATACATGAAATATGCGACAATTTGAAGTCGCTTATGCCGAGGCTCCGATGACCGATCTTCCAGCGCTGCAGCCGCAGTTCGTCGACACGCCGACGCTGGCGAAACTGGAGCCGCCGAAGGTCTCCACGCATCCGCCGCGGATCCTGCTGCTCTACGGCTCGCTGCGCGAGCGTTCCTACAGCCGCTTCCTGGTCGAAGAGGCCGCGCGGATTCTGCAGCGTCTCGGGGCCGAGACGCGCATCTTCGATCCGCGCGACCTTCCCCTGCCGGACGCCGTGACCGCGGACCACCCGAAGGTGCAGGAGCTGCGCTCCCTGTCGCTGTGGTCCGAGGGCCAGGTCTGGTGCAGCCCGGAGCGGCACGGCGCCATCACCGGCATCATGAAGGCGCAGATCGACTGGATCCCGTTGGAAGTCGGGAGCATCCGGCCGACGCAGGGCAGGACGCTCGCCGTCATGCAGGTTAGCGGCGGCTCACAGTCCTTCAACGCGGTGAACACCCTGCGCCTGCTCGGTCGTTGGATGCGGATGATCACCATCCCCAACCAATCCTCGGTGGCGAAGGCCTTCCAGGAGTTCGACGAAGCTGGGCGCATGAAGCCGTCGGCCTATTACGACCGGGTGGTCGACGTCATGGAGGAGCTGGTCAAGTTCACCCTGCTCACGAGGGATCGATCCGACTACCTGGTGGATCGCTACAGCGAGCGGAAGGCGGACGGACGCCCGACCGCTGAACACGAGCTGGCCACAGCGGCAATGACCCATGAGGACCAGCCGGCCGGGTGACGCCCGCAAATTTCGACCGACGACAACAACCCGAGGCTTGCGCCGCGTCAGAGCGCACTTAGGTTTTTGCCGATGTCAGCTCTCCAGACCGCGCTCCCTCCGGCGACCAGCTCACCGACTACGACCGCGATAACGCCACGGTCTACCTGCGCCTGCTGGACGCCGAAGCGGCCGGCGCCGACTGGCGCGAGGTCACACAGCTCGTGCTGCGCGTTGACCCATCTCGCGAGGCGGATCGCGCGCTCGTCATGCACAGCACGCACCTCGCGCGCGCCCGTTGGATGCGCGATCAGGGTCACCGGCAATTGCTAGGCTGAATCGCGCCAGGCGACGTCGCCGCTGTGTGGCTATTTGGCCGGCGCTGACCGCGGCAGGCGCGCCTGGACGTAGGCGATCGCCGCCCAGATGTCGTCTTTCGGCAAGCTGGACTTGAAACTCGGCATCGCGGTGCCGAACGGCGCGCCGCCCTCGGCCACCGTCCAGTACATGAACGGATCCCACCGGCTCATCGGCATCCGGGACAGCCACGCCAGATTGGCCGGCTTGGGGTTGAGGTCGCGGGATGCGGGACCGTCTCCCAGGCCCGTTTCGCCGTGGCAGGATGCGCAGTTGGCGGCGTACACCTTCGCGCCGCGCTCCACCGTGGCAGGCGTCTGGGGTAGGGGGTTGCGGAGATTGGCGTAGGCCGCTGGGAGTCCGCCCATCATCGCGGCGTGATGGCGAGCCATGCTGCCACCCATCATGCCACCTTCCATCATCCCGTGGCCCGTCACCCCGGAGCCGCCCATCATACCTTGCCCCATGGCGGAGCCGGCGGAGGAGTTCTGCGGCCAGGGGCTCATCCCGCAGCAGCGCGCCCAGGGCGATGAGCTGGCGCTTTGTTGTTTCTCGGCCGGCGCGCCACTTGCGAGCATGCCGACGGCGGCCGCCAAGCCGGCGTATGGAAGCCAAGAGCTCATGTGCACCTCCCTGGGGCACAGGCGATCCACGGTGACTCCGCGCTTGCCCGGGTCGAGCGTCAAGGGTCAGGAGGCGGGCCAGGCCCGCCTCCCACGCCGATCAAGGCTTGCGGATCGCCGTCACCTCATTGTCCTGGCCCTGGACCTTGACGTCGAAGCTGACCTTCTCGCCGACCTTCACCTGATCTGCGAGCGAGGCCGGGTTGGCCTTGAAGATCATGGTCATGGCCGGCCATTTCACGCCGGGGATCGGGCCGTGCTTCAGGGTGATCGTGCCAGCCGTCTTGTCGACCGCCGTGACCTCGCCTTCGCCGGTTCCGGTCATCGCCGCGCCGCTCATGTCCATGCTGGCCATGTTGCCGACCGGCGCGGCGGTGTTCGTGGCCGCCATGTTCGAGGACATGGCGTCCGAGGCCATGGTGTTGGCGGCCGCAGGGGCGGCCGCGGTTTCAGCCGGCGCTTGCGCCGGTTTCTTGCCGCAGGCGGCCAGCGAGGCGGCCAGGGCCAGAGCGGCGACGGTCACGTAGAGACGCTTCATGGTTTTCTCCTTCAGTGAAGCGGTTGGGAAGCGAGCGGCCGCCGCCGGCGCATCAGCAGATAGGCGGCGGGGACGACGAACATCGACAGCAGCGGCGCGGTGAGCATGCCGCCGATCATCGGGGCGGCGATCCGGCTCATCACTTCCGAGCCGGCGCCGTGGCCGACCAGGATCGGCGCGAGGCCGGCGAGGATCACGGCCACGGTCATGGCCTTGGGCCGGACGCGCAGCAGGGCGCCCTCGCGCACGGCCGCCTCGACCTGGTCGGGCGAGGGATCGGGCCCGCGGGCCTTCAGCGCCTCCTTCAGGTAGATCAGCATCACCACGCCGAACTCGGCCGAGACGCCGGCGAGCGCGATCAGGCCGACGCCGGTGGCGACCGACTGGTGGTAGCCCAAAAGGTACAGCGCCCAGATCGCGCCGGTGAGCGCAAACGGCAGAGTGGCCATGATCAGCGCCGCTTCGTCGAGCCGATCGAAGGTCATGAAGAGCAGGACGAAGATGATCAGCAGGGTGGCCGGCACGACCAGCTTCAGCCGCTCGAC
>CBJNAS010000381.1:0-3524 GCA_966434565.1 uncultured Phenylobacterium sp. | reverse complement strand
GAGATCAGCCGGTCCCAGCCGACCAGCGACAGCAGGTGGGCGTAGATCTGGGCGAGCGCGCCGTTGTCGCGCAGCTCGATGAACTTCTCTGGCGGCAGCTTGTTCAGCTTCTCCTCCGAGACCCCCCAGTAGTCGGCGATCTTCTGCGGCTCGCCCTGGGTTCCGTCGGGGGTCGGCGGGGTGAAGGAGGCGGTCTTCAGCTCGAACAGGTCCAGGTCCTTGAGGATCTGGACGAAGCTCATGGTCCGCTGCCGCTCCACCTCGAAGTTGTTGCAGAATTCCATGCAGCTCTTGGTGTAGTCGCTGGGCTGGCCCTTCTCGTCGAAGAACGGCATGTCGCCGCCTTCCACCACGAACTCGGCGTCGCGGTCGACGCAGAGCACCATCTGCTTGTTGCTGTCGTCGTTGGCGAAGACGAAGGGATAGCGGCGCACATAGGCCGGCACATAGACGCCCGGCTCGAACAGGCCGTCGGGGCGCACGAACATGTTGTCGCCGGCGTTCAGGCCCATGACCGCGAGCGGCAGCCGCTCGTCGCCGACGAAGATGATCGGGCCGGTGACCGCGGCCAGCGGGAACTCGCCCACGGTGAGCGGAATGGCGTGGCCGGCCTTGGCGAATTTGAACGGCCCGTCCATGCGCTTGACGCCCAGCTTGCCGTGCAGCTCGGGCGCCAGGGGCTCCGGCTTGGAATAGAAGAGGACGTTCCCGGAGATCTCGCCGGCAGGCGTTTGGGTCGTGGTCATGGAAGGCCTTCGTGTCGGAAGCGGGCCGCTTCTAGCGGATCGCGGAAGGGGCGGCAATTCACGCTTCCCTCCGCTCGAGGCTCACGCCGGCCGCGGCTCGCTCAGCACCCCGTAGAGGTCCGTGCGGCGGTCGCGGAAGAAGCCCCAGGCGGCGCGGTGGGTGGCCAGGAAGTCGAGGTCGAAGCTCGCGGTCAGCACGCCCTCGTCCTCGCGCCCGAAGGCGGACGCCAGGTCGCCGCGATGGTCCGCGATGAAGCTGGAGCCGTAGAACAGCTGGCCGCCATTCGGATAGCCCTCCCAGGGCTCGAAGCCGGTGCGGTTGGCGCCCACCACCGGGATGACGTTGGAGACGGCGTGGCCCTGCATGGCGCGGCGCCACGGAGCGGCGGTGTCGAGGGTCGCATCGTGCGGCTCCGAGCCGATCGCCGTCGGATAGAGCAGCACCTCGGCGCCCATCAGGGTCATGGCGCGGGCGCACTCCGGATACCACTGGTCCCAGCAGATGCCGACGCCGATCCGCCCGAACCGGGTGTCCCAGACTTTGAAGCCGGTGTCGCCCGGCCGGAAGTAGTACTTCTCCATATAGCCCGGCCCGTCGGGGATGTGGCTCTTGCGGTAGACGCCGAGCAGGGACCCGTCGGCGTCGGCCATCACCAGGCTGTTGAAGTAATGCGGCCCCTCGCGCTCGAAGATCGAGATCGGCAGCACCACCCCCAGCTCCTGGGCGAGGGGGGCGAGCGCGGTGACGCAGGGGTGCTCACGCCAAGGATAGGCGGTCGTGAACCAGCGCTCCTCCTGGGCGACGCAGAAGTAGGGCCCCTGGAAAAGCTCGGAGGGCAGGATCACCTGGGCGCGCTTCGCGGCGGCCTCGCGGATCAGTTCGGCGGTCCTGGCGATGTTCGCCTCCAGATCCGTCCCGTAGGACGCCTGCAGGGCGGCGACGGTGAGCGTGCGGGTCATGCCGCGGGCTCCTGCTGGGTGATGCAGTGGAAGGAGCCGCCGCCGGTGAGGATGGCGGTCGACGGCAGGCCGATCACCGCGCGGTCGGGGAACAGCGCCTGCAGCGCCTGGACGGCGAGTTCGCCGGGGCGCCCCTCGTAGATCGGCGCGACCACCGCCCGGTTGGCGATCAGGAAGTTCATGTGCGAGGCCGGTACGGCCCCTCCCTCCGGCCCCTCGACGAAGCCGGGCGAGGGGATGCGCACCACCTGCAGCTTGCGCCCCGCCGCATCGCTCATCGCCGCCAGCCGGCGCGCGGCGTCGTCATAGGCCTCGGCGTTCGGGTCGCCCCGGCCCCAGGCCACCGGGCAGGCCACCACGCCGGGCGCCACGAAGCGGGCCAGGTTGTCGACGTGGCCGTCGGTATGGTCGTTGACCAGGCCATCGCCCAGCCAGAGCACCTTCTCCGCCCCCAGGCTCTCGGCGAGCTTCTGTTCGGCGACCTTTTCGTCCCAGCCGGTGTTGCGGTTGGCGTTCAGCACGCATTGGCCGGTGGTCAGCACCGTCCCCTCGCCATCGTGCTCGACCGCGCCGCCCTCCAGGACGAAGTCGTGACGCGTCAGCGGCGCGCCTGCGGCCGCGGCGATCTGGCCGGCGACCGTGTCGTCGTGCTCCAGCTCATACTTGCCGCCCCAGCCGTTGAAGCGGAAGGCGACCGCGGTGAGGCCCGCCTCGGTGCGCGCGAAGATCGGACCTGTGTCGCGCAGCCAGATGTCGCCGAAGGCGCCCGGGACGATCTCCACCCCCGCCGCATCGCCCAGCATCCGTCGCGCGTCCGCCTCGCCCTCAGGCGTGCCGGTGAGCAGGCGCACCCGCTCCTCCCCCGGCCCCGCCAGCGCGCGCGCCAGCGCTGCGACCTCCGCCTGGGCGGCGGCGAGGTCGTCCTCCCACAGCTCCGCATGGCTGGGGAAGCCCAGCCACATGGCGCGGTGCGGCGCCCATTCCGGCGGAACGACAAGCCTCATGCGACCCTCGACGAACAAAGCCGCGCGCAGATGGCCCCAGGGGGGCGGCGCGTCAAGGAATCCTCACCGTGACGACGTGAAAAGGGCGGCCGCATCGCTGCGGCCACCGGTACTCGGACTGGCGCTCGCGATCAGAACTTGATGCGCGTCCCGAACTTGATCACCCAGGTCGCGGTGGGCGGCGAGTTCGGCGTGATCACCGTGCCCTGCAGGTTGGTCTGCTTGAACTGCTGGTAGAGGTAGTAGTTGCCCTGCCCCTTGCCCTGGGCGCCGCAGGTCGCGGCGTTCCCCGGCAGCTGGCAATTGATGGCCACGACCGGCGCCCAGACGTAGGGGAAGCCCACCTGGTCGAGCACGCCCCAGTTCTTGTTGATGAGGTTCGGCAGGTTGATGATGTCGACGTAGAACTCCGCCTTGGCCAGGCTGTGCGGCAGGATCGGGAATTCCTGGGCTAGGTGCAGGTCGGCCGTCACATAGCTCTTCGAGTGGAAGGCGTTGCGCGGCAGGATGGAGCCCTCGTAGCCCGCCAGCCCCTTGGACTGGATGAACTGGTTGAACGCCGCCAGATTGAAAGTGGAGGCGTAGACGACGCGCGGGTCGCTCGTCGGAGTGAGGACCCCGTTCTGCCCCGCCGGAAGGTAGAGCAGGGAGTGGTTGGTGCTCGTGGACGAGGTGCCGAACAGCGGGTCGGCCGGGCCGCTGAACGACGGGCTCTGGCAGCTGGAGGAGGTGGTGCTGCAGAAGGCGTAGCTGTAGGGCAGCACCGCCCGGGTGTAGCCGACCAGGGTGATGGTAGTCTTGTTGTCGCCGAAGA
>CBJNAS010000380.1:0-3525 GCA_966434565.1 uncultured Phenylobacterium sp. | reverse complement strand
CCGAGATGGTGCTGTCCGGCGCCATCAACAAGGAGATCGCCAGCTGGATCACCCAAGCCGGCGCCGAGGCCGACGTGCGCGGCGTGGGCCTCTCGGGCAAGGACGCCCGGCTGATCACCGTCGAGAAGGTCCAGCGCACGCGCAAGGTCCCGGGCTCCGACGAGGAGCAGATGGTCGACCTGGGCTTCGTCGGCGAGCCGAAGACCATCGACCCGAAGCTGATCCAGGCGCTGATCTACGCCGAGGAGGACTACGTCCCGGTGGTGGCGCCGATCGGCGTCTCGGAGACCGGCGAGACCTACAACATCAACGCCGACACCGTGGCCGGGGCCCTGGCCGGCGCGCTCTCCGCCAAGCGCATGCTGCTGCTCACCGACGTGGCCGGCGTGCTCGACAGGAACGGCGAGCTGATGCGCCAGATGACCGTCGACGAGGCCCGCGCGGCCATCGCCGAGGGCGTGGCCACCGGCGGCATGATCCCCAAGCTGGAGACCGCCATCGCCGCGGTCGAGGCCGGCGTCGAGGCGGTGGTGATCCTGGACGGACGGCGGCCGCACGCCATGCTGGTCGAGCTGTTCACCGAGCATGGGGCCGGCACGCTGATCTGCAGATGAGCCCCGACCTTCGCCATGTGACGACCTGGCTGTTCGACCTGGACGACACCCTCTATCCGGCGGAATCGGGTCTGATGGGCGAGATCGAGCGGCGCATGACCGACTTCGTCATGCGGGTCACGGGCCTGGCGCGCGACGACGCCTTCCGGCTGCAGAAGGACTATTTGGCCGAGCACGGCATCACCCTGCGCGGCCTGATGCTGAACCACGGCGTCGACCCCGCCGAATTCCACGCGGTCTTCCACGACATGTCGCTGGACGCGCTGGCCCACGACCCCGAGCTGGTGGCGGCGATCGCGGCGCTGCCGGGACGCCGGCTGGTGTTCACCAACGCCGACGACCGCCACGCCGAGCGGGTGCTGGCGAGGCTGGGGATCGCCGAGCTGTTCGAGGATGTCTTCCACATCGGCTCGTTCGGCTACATCCCCAAGCCCGAGCCCGTCGCCTTCGAACGGATGTGCGCCCAGCACGCGGTCGATCCGGCAGGGACCTGCTTCTTCGAAGACTCCGAGCGCAACCTGAAGCCCGCGGCGGCGCTCGGCATGACCACGGTGCTGATCGGTCCTCGTGCGCTGGACTCGACCGCCCCCTTCGTCCATTTCCGCGCGCCAAGGCTCACGCCCTTCCTGCAGAGCGTGCGCCGGCGCGCCACCCCCTGAAAGAGAGACCATGACGACCATCACCGCCGACGACCTGAAGTCCGAGATCGAGCGCGCCTGGGAGGCGCGCGACGGGGTCAGTACGGCGACGACGGGCCCGGTGCGCACGGCGGTCGAGGAGACCCTGGAGCGGATCGACCGCGGCGAGCTCAGGGTCGCCGAGCGCCAGGCGGACGGCCGCTGGGAGGTGCGCCAATGGGTCAAGCAGGCGATCCTGCTGTCCTTCCGGCTGAACCCGAACGCCATCGTGCATGGGCCGGCGCCAGGGCCGTTCTGGGACAAGGTCCCCACCAAGTTCGCCGGCTGGGACGCGCCGCAGTTCGAGGCCGCGGGCTTCCGCGCGGTCCCCGGCGCCATCGTCCGCAAAGGCGCCTTCATCGCAAAGAGCGTGGTGCTGATGCCCTCCTTCGTGAACATCGGCGCCTATGTCGGCGAAGGCACGATGATCGACACCTGGGCGACCGTCGGCTCCTGCGCGCAGGTCGGGAAGAACTGCCACATCTCCGGCGGCGCGGGCCTCGGCGGGGTGCTGGAGCCGCTGCAGGCCAACCCCACCATCATCGAGGACAACTGCTTCATCGGCGCCCGCGCCGAGGTGGCCGAGGGCGTCATCGTGCGCGAGGGCAGCGTGCTCTCCATGGGGGTGTTCCTCACCTCCACCACGCCGATCGTGAACCGCCAGACCGGCGAGACCCGCTACGGCGAGGTGCCGCCCTATTCGGTGGTGGTCTCCGGCGCCCGCCCGAACCCGCACGACGCCTCGCTGCCGTCCACCTACTGCGCGGTGATCATGAAGACAGTGGACGAGCGCACCCGCTCGAAGACCGGGGTGAACGAGCTGCTGCGGGATTGAGCGGGCAGGGCGAAACGCCCCCTCAGTCGGCTTCGCCGACAGCTCCCCCGCTATGCGGTGGAGCACCTTCGCTCCAGATCCTCCACCGCGGAGCGGGCGAGGTGGATCGGCGCGGCGCGCGCCGAGACGGAGGGGGCGTTTGGCTCGTGCCTTCGCATCTCGACAATCCGCGCCCGCCCGCTCCATCTAAGGGTCCTGACACTTCGCGGGAATCGCCTTGGCCAGCTCCGCCGGACCCGAAATCGAACGCCTGATCGGCCTTCTGGCCAAGCTTCCAGGGCTAGGTCCGCGCTCGGCCAGGCGCGCGGCGTTGGCGTTGCTCAAGCGCCGCGACCAGCTGCTCAACCCGCTCGCCGACGCGCTCGCCGACGCGGCGGCCAAGGTGAAGACCTGCTCCGTCTGCGGCTCGCTCGACACCCGCGACCCCTGCGCCATCTGCGCCGATGCGCAGCGCGACGCGACCTTGATCTGCGTGGTCGAGGAGGTGGGGGCGCTGTGGGCGATGGAGCGGGCCGGCGCCTTTCGCGGCCGCTACCACGTGCTGGGCGGCCTGCTTTCGGCGCTGGACGGGGTGGGGCCCGACGCGCTGCGGATCGGCCCGCTGGTGTCCCGCGCCGCTGATGGCGTGGTGCGCGAGGTGGTGCTGGCGCTGCCGGCCACGGTCGACGGCCAGACCACCGCCCACTACCTTGCCGACCGGCTCGCGGGCGCGGGCGTCGCCGTCACCATGCTGGCGCGGGGCGTGCCGGTCGGCGGCGAGCTCGATTGGCTGGACGACGGCACTATCGCGCAGGCGATGCGGGCGCGCCGGCCGGCGTAAGCTCTGGCGGAGGCTCGCCGGCTGACGCATTGGGAGGCTCCCGCCCCCCGTGCTCACCCGTCGGCGAACGGGTAGGGCGAGATCGACTTGGTGAAGTCGTCCACCGTCAGCGTGCGGCTGATCGGCTCGGCGGCGCGTTGCGGGCAGGCGGGACGCTCGCAGATGCGGCAGGCGGGGCCGATGGCGGTGGCCTTCGGCTCCTTCAGGTCGAGGCCGCGGGAATAGACCAGCCGCTCGGCGTACTTCAGCTCGCAGCCCATGCCGATGGCGAGCTCGGCGTCCTCGCCGGCGTAGGCGGTGGCCACGCGGGTCACTGTGCGGGCGATGGTGAAGTGACGCTGACCGTCGGGGGTCTCGACGATCTGGGTGACGATGCGGCCGGGGGTGCGGAAGCTGGAGTGGATGTTCCAGCGCGGGCAGGCGCCGCCGAAGCGGGAAAAGGGGAAGGTCGAGCCGGCGAACCGCTTGGAGATGTTCCCGGCGGAGTCCACCCGCATCATGAAGAAGGGCACCCCCCGCGCGCCCGGGCGGGCGAGCGTGGTCAGCCGGTGGCAGGCCTGCTCGAAGGAGACGCCGAAG
>CBJNAS010000379.1:0-3596 GCA_966434565.1 uncultured Phenylobacterium sp. | reverse complement strand
AGCATCATTGGCCACAAGCGCGCGAGAGAGATGTGGATGCTGTGCCGGCGCTACACGGCCGCCGAGATGCTTGAATGGGGGCTGGTCAATGCCGTTGTCCCGGCCAGCCAGCTCGACGTGGAAGTGCGCAAGTGGGCAGACGAACTCCTCGCCTTGAGCCCCACGGCGCTGAAGACGGTGAAGTCCTCGTTTCGCGACCACATGCTCCCTTACATGAGTAAGAACGTGTCCGACGTCCTAGCCGAAGTTGCACCGGGCTTTTTCGAGACTGGCGAGCTGGAGGAAGGCGGCCGCGCTTTTCTCGAGAAGCGCAAGCCCGACTTTGCCGCCTTCCGCTAGGGGCGAGTACGATGGCCATCGCACGTCCCCTGACCTCGCCCGCAAAGGCCCATGCCGCATCAGGCCACAGCGCGCCGAATTGAAAGATCACCGCTCGGCGCCGGCGTGGACCGGGCCAGGCTCCTGTCACCAAAAGGAGAGCCCCACCTGGTCGCAAGAATGCAAGATTTGAACGGACAGAACTATTGTCCTGCTTCGCCATCGCCGGACTTCTTGAGTGAAGTTCTGCAGGACCTCCGGCTGGCGCGCGCGTCTTATGGACGAAGTGAACTCACCGCGCCCTGGGGCATCGAGATCCCCTTCAAGGAGGGCGTGCGGTTCCATTTTGTGGCTGAGGGCGAGTGCTGGTTGCTCTCCGCCGCCCAAGCGCCGATCCATATGCAACGCGGAGATGTGGTCTTGCTGCCGCATGGCACCGGACATGCCATTGCGGACAAACCGACCCGACGCTCGCAGCCCCTGTCGGAGATCGGGCCGAAACTGGTCGGGAACTCGACGTACAAATTGACGGCGGGCGGCGGAGGGGTCCGGTCGCTCATCGTCTGCTGTACGATCGGGTTCGATGGGCCGACCGCCCACCCCCTTGTGCAGTTGCTGCCACAGGTCCTGCACGTCCGGCGCTCGGACGTCAGCGATCCTTCGCTTCCGGCCCTTCTCGACATGATGGCCGCGGAGGTCGTCGACCCGAAGGTCGGATCATCGACCATCATGGCGCGGCTGGCCGACATCGTGATGACGCGCATCATTCGCGCCTGGGTCGAAACCCGGCCGGCCGAACTGAAGGGATGGCTGGCCGCGGTGAAGGACCAGCAGATCGGCGCCGCGCTTGCCGGCATTCATCGCCGCCCGGGCCACAAGTGGGACGTCGGATCGCTGGCGGCGGTGGCCGGAATATCGAAATCGAAATTTTCCGAGCGT
Source organism: uncultured Phenylobacterium sp. (assembly GCA_966434565.1). Taxonomy (GTDB): domain Bacteria; phylum Pseudomonadota; class Alphaproteobacteria; order Caulobacterales; family Caulobacteraceae; genus Phenylobacterium. The sequence continues at coordinate 2,339 of CBJNAS010000379.1, read as the reverse complement.
TTCGTCAGCCTGCTGGGGGTGTCGCCAGGCCGCTACCTGCTCGAGTGGAGGATGCACCTCGCTGCGGCTTGGCTGAAGCATGGCAGTCTTACGGTGACCGAGGTGGCGGCCGAACTGGGCTACGAGTCGGAGGCCTCTTTCAGCCGGGCGTTCAAGCGCGTCATGGGGATCTCCCCCGGCGCCGCAAGGGTCGTGTCCGCCTAGTTCGACCACATCAGCTGTCGATCCCGCCGCCGCCGATCGACGGTGGCGGCGACCGCCAGCCCCAGCCCAGCCCGGCCCAGCCGGGGATGAACTGCAATGAATCAGGGAGGCCCGGCAATGGGGCGGGCCTAGGAAGCTCTGCTACTTGTCCGGGCGACGGACAAACAACGTGACCCCGCCGGGGCGAAGAGCGGAGCATAGCGTGCAGTTTCTCGCGATCTTGCGCATGCGGCCCGATGCGGCCGAGCCGGAACAGGCCGCCGTTCGGAACCCAGAGGTCCGGAAGGTCTGGGAACTGGTCAAGACCGACATCATTCGGTCGATCCACTTCATCGCCAGCCCGGCGAGAGGCGCGGTGCTGCTGCTGGAAGCCGCCGACCTGGCCCAGGCGAACCTTCATGTGCACGCGCTTCCCGCCGTGCAAGCGAGGTTGCTCGAGCCGGAGATCATCGGGCTGGTCCCGTTCACTGGCTATGAGGCCCTGTTCCATGCTTGAACGCCGCACCTTCCTGAGCGCCGTGGGCGCTGCAGCTGTCGGGGGCCTTTCGGCCACGACGCGCTCAAGGCGCTGGCCGGGAAATGGCGCGTGTCGATCTCGCTCTACATGGCGCTCGGCGCGCCTGGCCGTCCCGTCACCTCGACCGACGTCGAGGTCACTGGCGGCGAACGATTCGCCGAGCCGCTGCGGTTCTGACGACTCAGGAGCAAGAGAGAATGCCGATCACTCTGCCGAGCCTGCCCGAACCCGGCCCGGACGACGATGGACCGTTTGTCGTCATCGCCAAGCACCGCGCCGTTCCAGGCACAGCGGATCGCCTCGAACAGCGGATGCTCTCCGACCTGGCGAATACAAGAGCTGAACACGGCTGCCTGCAGTTCCACATCCACCGCGACCGCGCCGATCGCGATCTCTTTGTCATCTATGAGGTTTGGCGCGACGTCGAGGCCCTGAGGACCCATTTCGTCACCGATTACGTACAGGCGTTCGTGCGCGACAGCACGCCATTCGAGGCCGGCGACATGGACGTGCAGTTCCTGACCATGTCCAGCCCCTATGTTGCCGGCAGGGCCCTGAGCCCGGCCCAAGGGAGCACAGCCAATGTCGACTGACCAGCCTTTCCCCGCGACCGCCGATATCGGTCGGCGGCGGGTTCTCCTGGCGGGCGGACTTGGCTTGTGGTTGGGGGCCTTGCCGGATCGTTCGCGGGCCAAGGCCTCCGCGGATGCCTCCGGGGACCTGCCGCCATTTGTCAGACGAGGCTTGCCGGGACCGTTCCACGAGGCGCTGAAGCCGTTGGCGGGCGCCTGGAAGGTCGACAAGCGGATTTATATCGCCGTCGGCACGAAGGACCGCCCGGCGGTTTCCCGCGACATGACGTGCACGCGCACCTGGTTCGGCGGCGGCAAACATCTGCAGGACATAACCGAGGGCCAACTCGGGGATGGCTCATACTACCGCATGGGCGTGCTTGGCTTCAGCACCATGGATCACTGCTACGAGTGGGCCACGTTAGACGCGCTCAACGCCAATTCCATGCTCTACCGCAGCGCGGCGATGGCTGCGCCGAGCGCAAAGATCGTCCTGAGCGGCGAATTCACCGACCAGGGCCTGCTGGGCGAAGCCTATGCCGGCAAGACCATTCCCATGCGGACGACCATCGACATCGTCGGGCCAGACCGCCATGTCATCGACCTGACCTTCATGCCGTCAGGCGCGCCCGAGGTGCTGATTGATCATTCTGTCTACGACCGGACGTGATCGTCTCGAGCAAAGAGCGCGAACAGATAGTTTCGTCCGATGGCGATCGGCCACAAATTATGTGTGGATCGCCAGCCAGGGATTGAGCAAGGCCACCCCCATCGGTTCGAAATCGCCGACGTTCCGCGTCACGACGGTCAGCCCGTGCGCCAGCGCCGTCGCGGCGATAAGGGCGTCCCGCTCTGGTCGGGGATCCGGACGTGCAAAGCGGCGCACCGTCGCGCGATCGGGGCGTCGATCGAAAGGATTTGTCCGTCGAAAGGTTCAAGCACGCGCTCTTCCAGCCAGCGGCGCAAACGCGCCCCCTGTTGCGGATCGCGCCGCTCGATGAGAAGGACACCGCGCTCGAGTTCAATCACCGTGACGGCCGAGAGAT
>CBJNAS010000378.1:0-3602 GCA_966434565.1 uncultured Phenylobacterium sp. | reverse complement strand
GCGCCGCGGCTGGAGACGCCGGTGCGCCTGGGCGGGGTGGTCACCGGGGACTACTTCCTGAACTGCGGCGAGACGCGCGAGGAGCTGCGCGCCGCCTTCGGGGCCGACGCCATCGACATGGAGTCCGGCGCGGTGAACCAGGTGGCCAAGGCCTGGGGCGTCCCGCTCTACGTCATCCGCACCCTGTCGGACCTCGCCGGCGAGGAAAGCCACCTCACCTATCCGCAGATGGCCGCCATGGCGGCGCGGAACTCGGCGCTCTGCGTGGAGGCGCTGCTGCGCCTGCTGCGCCAGACTTCAGCATAAGTTGAAGCCGCGACCCGTGGGCGCAGGCCGTCCCGCGCCGCTCGCCCTATGCTAGAATTCGCACTGCAAGAGTTGGGCTGGGCCTCATGCAGCGCGCGCGTCTTCGTGGATCGGGAAAGTCAGCGGCGGCCGCGCGGCTCGCCGGCCTTGGCCTCGCATTCGCTCCAGCATTGGCCTGGGCCGACCAGCTGGTCCTGCAGGGCGAAACGGCCAAGGTGGCGCTGGAGCCCTACGCGGCGCCGGCGACCGTCGGCAGCCGTGCGCAGCTCAGCGCCAGCCTCGGCGGGCTGGACACCTCGCTGACCGCCGCGGTCGAGCGCGGCGGCGGTGGCATGACCGTGGGCGCGGACGCCTGGACCGAGGTCTATTCGCCGTCCTCCTGGATCAGCGACGACCTTAAGCTCGGCGCCAACTTGGCGCTTTCGCCCGACACGCGCCTCATCCTGGAGGCGGGCGACCGCGAGCGCTGGGCGCACAACTTCACCAATCCCCTGGCCTCCACGCCGGACGAGCAGCTCGCCATCGACGGCGCGCGCTATCTGCGCCTGCGCGCCGAGACCCAGGGCAAGGCGCTCGGCCTGCAGCTGGGAGCCGAGAGCCTGACCAGCCAGCTTGAGACCCGGACCCTGGGCGCCCAGGCCTCGTCGGCCACGCGGCTCTGGATCACCTCGCAACGGCTGTTCGCCAGGCTCAGCTGGCGGCCCACCGCGAAGATCACGCTTGAGGGCGGCGAGCAGGCGCAGAGCTTCGCCGCCGGATGGCGTGGCGAGGACGTGGCGGGCGTGCGCAGCGCCTACCTTATCCCCAGCGTCGCACTCACCGTCTCGCCCTGGTCCGACGCCAGCTGGCGGCTGGAGGCGGAGGAGACGCTGTCGCCGATCGACCCGGCCAAGTTCGCCGCCTACGCCCAGGCGGCGACATCCGGCGCCGGCGCGGGCCCGCAGCCGGACCACGGCTGGCGCTACGGGCTGCGGCTGGAGCACCTGCTGCCGGGCGGGATCAAGCTGAACGCCCAGGCCGACGACTGGCGGCTGCGGAGCGTGACCGAGCTCGGCCCCGTGGGCGCAGGCGAGGCGCCCGTCGGCATCGGCCCCGCCCAGCGCCAGCAGGTGGCTGTGAACCTGGAGGCGCCCCTGTCCGGGCTGGGCTTCTCCCGGCTAGGGCTGGGCGACGCCACCCTCAGCGGCGAGGTCAGCCTGCGCCGCTCCGAGGTGCAGGATCCCTTCACCGGCCAGCGGCGGCCGATCTCCGGCGACGCGCCCTATGGCGCCAAGCTCAGCCTCGCCGGCGCCCTGCCCCACCGCGACCTCAGCTGGAGCCTTACCGCCCAGGCGGACGGGCCGCAGAGCCTTTATGAGCTGGCCCAGGTCACCAGCCTCGGCCCCATCGCCGGCCTCGGCGGCGCGCTCACCTATGGCGCAGGTCCGTTGAAGCTCAGCCTGGAGGTCGACAACCTGGTGGGCGGAACGCGCGACATGACGACCATGAGCTACGCTGGCTCTCGGGCGCAGGAGTCCCTCAGCAGCATCAGCCGCCGCCGCGACGACGCCCGCGCCGTGCGGATCGCGCTGCGGAAGGGGCTGTAGACCTGTGGGGACACTTCCGGCGGCGGCTAGCGAACTTGCCGCAAGTTGCAAACCGGAACCTGCTCGAAGGTTCGTGCTTTGCTTCAACTGCGTAGCCGTTGCGTAGGAGTTCCAAGGCCTTGGCTGAACGTGAGGCGCCCGTGGCCCCCTCTTCCGCCGCGCCCAGACCCCGCTTGTTCGACTCTTGCGCCCATCCCATGTTGTTTCCATGAGCGACCGCCCGACGGGCGCGGCTCCGCCCAGGCTCGTGGCGGTGCTGGGACCCACGAACACCGGCAAGACTCACCTGGCGGTGGAGCGCATGCTGGGGCACGCCTCCGGCATGATCGGCCTGCCGCTAAGGCTGCTCGCCCGCGAGATCTACGACCGGATCGTCGGGCGCATGGGACCGCGTTCGGTCGCCCTGATCACCGGCGAGGAGAAGATCATCCCGCCGCGCGCCGTTTATTTCGTCTGCACCGTCGAGGCCATGCCGCTGTCGCGCGAGGTGGAGTTCCTCGCCGTCGACGAGATCCAGCTGTGCGCCGATCCGGAGCGCGGCCACGTCTTCACCCACCGCCTGCTGCATGCGCGGGGAACCAGCGAGACCATGCTGCTGGGCGCCGCCACCATGGCGCCCCTGATGCGCCGCCTGCTGCCGCAGGCCGAAATCGTCGACCGCGAGCGCTTCTCGCGGCTGACCTACGCCGGGCCGAAGAAGCTCACCCGCCTGCCCCGGCGCAGCGCGGTGGTCGCCTTCTCCGCCGACCAGGTCTACGCCATCGCCGAGCTGATCCGCCGCCAGCGTGGCGGCGCAGCGGTGGTCATGGGCTCGCTGAGCCCCCGCACCCGCAACGCCCAGGTGGCGCTCTACCAGTCCGGCGAAGTCGACTTCCTGGTGGCCACCGACGCCATCGGCATGGGCCTGAACATGGACGTCGACCACGTGGCCTTCGCGGGCCTCCGGAAGTTCGACGGCCGACGCACCCGATTCCTGCATCCGCAGGAGGTGGGCCAGATCGCCGGCCGTGCGGGGCGCTACCAGCGCGACGGGACCTTCGGCGTCACCGGCGAAGCCGAGGACATGGATCCCGACCTGGTGGAGGCCGTCGAGCAGCATCACTTCCAGCCGGTCACGGCCGCCGAATGGCGCAGCTCCAGGCTCGACTTCTCCTCCCTGGCCAATCTGATGCGATCGCTGGCCCAGCCCCCTGAGCGCGAGGGGCTGACGCTCGCCGCCGAGGCGCTGGACGAGACGACGCTGCGCCAGCTCGCAGCCGACCCGCAGGTCGCCGAGCGCGCCCGCGACCGCTCGGCGCTGATCCGGCTGTGGGACGTCTGCCAGACCCCGGACTTCCGCAAGACCGCCACCGACGAGCACGTGCGGCTGGTGAAGGACTTCTTCTTCCACCTGACGGGCGGGCGCCGGCGGGTGCCGGAGGACTGGATCGCCCGGCAGTACGCCGCGCTGGACCGCATCGAAGGAGACATCGACGCCCTCGCCGCCCGGCTGGCGAGCGTGCGGACGCTGGCCTATGTGGCCAACCGCCCGGACTGGCTGGCGGACCCGGCCAACTGGCAGGGCCAGACGCGCGGGCTGGAGGACCGACTCTCGGACACGCTGCACGAGAAGCTGATGGCCCGCTTCGTCGACCGGCGCACCAGTGCGCTGATGCGCGGTCTCAGCATCTCCTCGCGAAACCCCCAAACAAGAACCAACGAGAGTATGAG
>CBJNAS010000377.1:0-3604 GCA_966434565.1 uncultured Phenylobacterium sp. | reverse complement strand
GCGCCCAGCCCTATGTCGCGGTCGACGAGATCCGCATGGCGCTGTCGCCGGACCGGCGGGTCAGCGCCTGGGGCGCCTTCTGCCCGGGCGTGGTGGCCATGGGCCACGGGGCGGGCGACGCCGGCAACAGCGAGTTCTTCATCATGCGCGCCGCCACCCGCAGCCTCGACCGCGGCTATTCGGTGGTCGGCCGGGTGGTCGTGGGCCTGGACGTCGTGCGCGCGCTGACCGCCGGCGATCCGCCGCTGCAGCCCAGCCGCATGCTGCGCGCCCGGGTGATGGCCGACCTGCCCGAGAGCCTCCGCCCTCAGGTGATGGTGCTGAACACGCTGAGCCCGGCGTTCCGCGCGCTGGCCGACCAGGTGCGGGCGATCAAGGGCGCGGACTTCTCGATCTGCGACGTCGAGGCGCCGGTGCGGATCACCGCGCCCGCCCCGGCCCCGGCCGAGCCCGGCCGCAAGCGCAAGACGGCGCGGCGCAGGACGGCCGATCCCTCGGGCTGACCTCGCCGTCTATCCCTGGTGCGCCCGCCGCAGCTCGGCGATGTCCAGCTTCTTCATCTTCAGCATGGCCTCGGTGGCGCGGCGGGCCTTCTGCGGATCGGCGGCGCCGATCAGCTCGGGCAGAATACGCGGGACCACCTGCCAGGACAGGCCGAAGCGATCCTTGAGCCAGCCGCACTGGCCGGGCTCGCCGCCATCGGCGGTGAGCTTGTCCCAATAGTGGTCGACCTCCGCCTGGTCTTCGCAGGCGATCGAGAAGGAGACGGCCTCGGAGAACCGATAGTGCGGCCCGCCATTCAGCGCGATGAACCGCACGCCGTCGAGCTCGAAGCTGACCGTCATCGCCTGGCCTTCCGGCCCGGGTCCTGCGGGGCCGTAGCGGGCGACGTGCGTGATCTTCGAGTTGGGGAACACCGAGACGTACAGGGAGGCCGCCTCCTCGGCCTGGTCGTCGAACCAGAGAAACGGCGTGATCTGCGGCATGGCGGCATCTCTCCTTGAGCCTGTCTTCACCTCAAGGACGCGCCGGCCCGATCGTTCCCGACATTGGCCGGCGCGCGCCGGGCGCGTAATCTTCCGCCCAGGCTCAAGGGAGCGGCGCCATGGCCTATGAGCTCTACTATTGGCCCGGGATCCAGGGCCGCGGCGAGTTCATACGGCTGGCCTTGGAGCAGGCCGGCGCGGCTTACGTCGACGTCGCGCGAGTCGAGGGCGCCGAGGCGGTGCTGAAGCTCGTGGGGCGGAAGGGGGCGCATCCGCCCTTCGCGGCGCCGATCCTGAAGGACGGCGAGACGGTGATCGCCCAGACTGCGGCCATCCTGCTCTACCTTGGCCCGCGGCTCGACCTCGCGCCGCCCGACGAGGCGGGCCGGCTCTGGACGCACCAGGTCCAGCTCACCCTGGCCGACCTGGTGAACGAGGCGCACGACAGCCACCACCCCCTGGGCGGCGACCTCTACTACGAGCAGCAGAAGCGCGAGGCGGCGCGGCGCGCCGAGGGATTCCGGCGCGAGCGCATCCCGAAATATGTCGGCTGGCTGGAGGCCATCCTGTCGCGCAGCGATTCCGGCTGGCTGGCGGGATCGGCGCTCAGCTACGCGGACCTGTCGGCGTTCCAAGTGGTGGAGGGGTTGAAGTACGCCTTCCCGCGCGCAACCGCGAGGGCGCTGGGCGTCGCGCCCCGGCTGACCGCGCTCGCCGAGACCGTGCGGTCGCTGCCGCGGATGGCCGCCTACCTGGCGAGCCCGCGGCGCATTCCGTTCAACGAGAGCGGCATCTTCCGCCGCTATCCAGAGCTCGACGAGCCTGCGTGAGCAGCCGGCTCAGGCCGCGCCCCGTGACGGCGCGGCGGCCAGCAGCTGCTCCCAGACCGCCACCACCCCGCGCTCGGCGAGGCCGGCGTACAGGCGCTGCACGGCAATGGCGTTCTCGCGCACCAGTCCGCTCCAGGCCGGCGTCACCAGAGCGGCGTCGGCGAGCGCCAGGCCCCGCGGCCCGCTGGTGCACAGGCCGGCCTCGACGAGGCCCACGACGTGGCGGCGCACCGTCTCGGCCGGCAGTCGCAGGCGTCGGGTGATGGCCCCCGCCGACAGCGGCGGGGGCGATTGGCCCGGGGATGCGCCCGAAGCGGCGGCCAGCAGCGGCAGGATCACCAGGGCGCTGACGAGCTCGCCCGCGCGCCCCACCACAGCGTCGGCGGTGCGCAGCAGATAATCGGACAGCAGGCGCACGGCGCCGCGCACCGGCGGCTCGGTCTCGTCGTAGTTGGCCGGCGGCAACGGATCGAGCAGGCGTCGCGCCCTCAGCCCGCGATAGAGGCCCAGGAGGCGCTCATGGCCCGAACGCGCGGCGTCGCAATAAGCCGGCGAGACCATGAAGGCGGCGGGCACGACCACCCCGCAGTCGCTCACCATGCAGACGCCGGCGGCCTCCAACCTGCGGATGTTGCGGCGCGCCGTTTCGTAGGGCAGGCGCATGGAGGCGGCGACGGCGCGCACGCTCACCGGCCGACGCTCCTCGTCCGGGGCGGGGTTCTCCAAGGCGCCATAGCGGCTGCGGGCCCCCGGATCCCGGGTCAGCGGGGCGATGTTGCCCTGGTTGATGGCCATCACCAGCAGGGCCTCCAGCGGCTTCAGCCCAGGGATCCCCTGGCCCACCATGTCCAGCACCAGGTTGAGCGAGAGGTGGGCGATCTCCCGTTCGCGCGGAGCGCGGGCCTCCGCGGCGTGGGTCAAGGCGCTCAAGAGGCCGATCCGCCGATCATCCAGCAAAACTGTAGCATGGCCTCGGCTTGACTCCCAAGGCCCCGGCGCACACACCCCGCGCCATGATCCCCCGCTACACCCGCAAGGAAGCCGCCGAGATCTGGGCGCCGCAGACGCGCTTCAAGATCATGTTCGAGATCGAGGCCCACGCCGCCGACGCCATGGCCGAGCTGGGCGTGATCCCGAAGGAGGCCGCCCGGGTCATCTGGGAGAAGGGTCGCGACGCGGTCTGGAACGCCGAGCGCATCGACGAGATCGAGCGCGAGGTGAAGCACGACGTCATCGCCTTCCTCACCCACGTGACCGAGATCGTCGGGCCGGAGGCGCGCTTCCTGCACCAGGGAATGACCTCCTCGGACGTCAACGACACGACGCTGGCCGTGCAGCTGGCGCGTGCGACCGACCTGCTGCTGGAGGACGTCGACCTGGTGCTGGCGGCGTTGAAGCGGCGGGCGTTCGAGCACCGGCTGACGCCGACCGTGGGCCGCAGCCACGGCATCCACGCCGAGCCCACCACCTTCGGGCTCAAGCTCGCCGGTCACTACGCCGAGTTCCAGCGCGCCAAGGAGCGGCTGGCGATGGCGAAATTCGAGATCGCCACCTGCGCCATCTCCGGCGCGGTCGGCACCTTCGCCAACGTCGCGCCGCAGGTGGAGGCCTATGTGGCCCAGCAGACGGGCCTGGCCGTGGAGCCGGTCTCCACCCAGGTGATTCCGCGCGACCGGCATGCCGCCTACTTCGCGGCCCTGGCGGTGGTCGCCTCCTCGATCGAGCGCCTCGCCGTGGAGATCCGCCACCTGCAGCGCACCGAGGTGCTGGAGGCCGAAGAGTTCTTCG
>CBJNAS010000376.1:0-3604 GCA_966434565.1 uncultured Phenylobacterium sp. | reverse complement strand
GCGTCGTGTTGACCTAGCGGGGCGTAAATCTCGTCACGAGGGGTCAATGCGGGCACATCGCGCAGCGATTGAGTCGCATGTCGGCATCATCGACCGCAGTGGCGGGGCAAATGAAGTCGCCGCGAAGTTGCAACGTGCTGGCTGCCATGTGACCCGGAATACCGCCGCCTGTTGGGTGACGCGGAATTCCATTCCGCGGACCTATTGGCAACTCTTCGAGACCCTCGGCTTGGCGACTTACGCCGAGCTCGAGCTGGCTTACGAACGTCGCCGGGCGCTCCGGGCCGAGACGCGGCGCCTCGCCCGCGGGGTCGAGCTGTGACGCCCCGGGCGAAATTCCCGCGCTGCGGCGTCGCCTTCGCCACGGCGTTGCTTGGAGGCCTGGCGACCGCCCTGCCTTCCGCCGCGCCTTCCCGAATGTTCGCTCCGTTCGCCGATTCGGCGAGCAGCGCGCTCCCGCTTCTCACCGCAGCGCTCGTCGTGCTCGTCGGCCTGAAGGCCGCGACGCCCTGCGTCAGCTGGTGGGAAGGCGCCCTCGAGCTTGACCGGCGCCGCCGGGGCGAGGGCGTCCGGGGTGAGCCGCCCTCACCTCAGTGCCTGCGTACCCCTCCTCAACCCCATCCAGGTGTGACCTCATGTCTGTCCAAGAAGACCTAAAGCGGCGGTTCGGCCGGCGGACACTTCCGCTGTCGCTCGGCGCCCTCATCGCCGCCGCGTCCGCTGGCGTCGCCAACGCCGCCGCCGGCGGCGGCTCGATGCCGTGGGACACCCCGCTGACCACGATCGAGAACGACCTGACCGGCCCGGTCGCCGTCGCCGTCACCACGATCGCCGTGGTGATCGCCGGCCTCGGTTTCGCGCTCGGCGGTGAAGGCACCTTCATGCGCCGCGGCTTCGGAATCGTCTTCGGCCTGGCGATCGCGCTGATGGGCACGAGCGCCATCCTGACCTTCTTCGGGTCGGCTGGCGGGGCGGTGTTCTAAGCCCATGTCGGAGCATGAGCCCCCCGGTTTTCGGATCGCGCTGCACACCACGATCAGCTCGCCGATCACCATCGGGGGCGTGCCTCGCATGATGGCGACGGCCATCGGGACAATCACGGTGCTGATCGCCGTCAGCTTTCAGCAGCCGTGGTTCGGCGTCCCGTTCGGGATGTTGCTTTGGGCGGTCGCGTACGCCGTCACCAAATCCGACCCCTACTTCTTCCGAGTGCTTGATCGCCACGTTCGCCACAAATCCCATTGGGATGGCTAAACATGCGCTACCTCCGCGAATACCAGTCAAAGCCCACCCGGCTTTTCGACTTCCTCCCGTGGGCGTGTCTCATCGCGCCGGGTGTGATCCTCAACAAGGACGGCAGTTACCAGAAGACGCTGGCCTTTCGCGGACCAGACGTTGCAAGCACCACAGCGGCCGGCCTGATGGCCGTTCGCGCGCAGCTCAACAACGCCTTGCGGCGTCTTGGCTCGCGCTGGTGCTTGCACGTCGAAGCGCGCCGCGGACCCTCGCCTGAGTACCCCCAGAGCGGATTTCCCAATGTCGTCGCCCAGTTGATCGACGACGAGCGCAGACGCGACTTCGCCGGCGAGAACCGCTACTTCGAGAGCCGCTACTACCTGACCTTCACGATGCTGACGCCCACGGAGCGCGCCAGCAAGGTCGCCAAGGTCCTGGTGGAGAACGCCCCCGAGGAGGGCGGCGCTGGGCTCTACAGCCAGGCGCTCGAGGAGTTCCTCAACACCATCGACAAGATCCGCGACATCCTCCTGGCCGCGATGCCGGAGGCCCGCGAGCTCGATGACGACGAGACGCTCACCTATCTGCACAGCTGCATTTCGACCAAGGACCACCCCGTCCGCACGCCGCCGACGCCGGCGTACCTGGACGCCTTCCTGACCGACGACGACCTGACGACCGGGCTCTATCCGAGGCTCGGCGACCATTACCTTCGGACGATCTCGGTCCGCGGTTACCCGTCCGAGACCATCCCCGGCGTGCTCGACCAGCTGAACGAGCTTGGCATCACCTATCGCTGGGTCAGCCGCTACATCGCCCTCGATAAGCAGGACGCTGTGAAGGAGCTCTCGCGCATGCGGAAGCTCTGGTGGCAGGGCCGCAAGTCGATCCTGTCGATGGTGTTCGAGGTCATGAGCAAGACCGAGAGCACGCACATCAACCTCGACGCCCAGTCCAAGGCCGAAGAGGCGGACCAGGCGCTGGCGATCGCCCGCGGCAACACGGCGTCCTACGGCTACTACACGCCGACGGTGACGCTCATGGATACAGATCCGGAGCGCCTGCAGGACAAGGTGCGCCAGGTCGAGGCGGTGTTTAACCGCGCCGGCTTCGTCGTGAAGGTGGAGGACGTCAACGCCGTCCAGGCGTGGCTCGGCTCAATCCCGGGGGAGGCCTACGCCGATGTGCGCCGGCCCCTGATCAATACGCTCAGCCTTTGCGACATGATGCCGATCTCGGCCATCTGGCCGGGGCCGACGCAGAACGCCCACCTCACGCGCGAATGCCAGATGCGTGGCCAGGCGGGACTTCAGCCGCCGCTGATGCACGTCCGCACTGCCGGATCGACGCCCTTCCGTCTCGACCTCCACCAGGGCGATGTCGGCCACACCATGGTCGTCGGCCCGACCGGCGCCGGGAAGAGCGTGCTCCTGAACGCGCTCGCGATGCAGTGGCTGCGCTACCCCGAGGCCCAGGTCTTCTTCTTCGACAAAGGCGCTTCGTCGCGCGCCGCGACCCTGCTCGCGGGCGGCGACTTCTACTATCTCGGCGGCGCGAACAGCCGCCTCGCCTTCCAGCCGCTGGCGGATCTCGACTCGCCCGAGGCGCTGGCCTGGGCGCAGGAGTGGATCGAGGACATCGTCGTGGCGAGTGGCCTCACGCTGTCGCCGAAGATCCGGGAGGAGATCTGGGGCGGTTTACGCAACCTGGCCGCGGGACCCGCCTCGCAACGCACGCTCACCATCCTCCACGCCAAGATCCAGGACCACTCCGTCAAGGGCGCCCTGAAGCCCTTCACCCTCGACGGGCCGCACGGCCATCTGCTCGACGCGGCCGAGAACCATGTCAGCACCAACCGCTGGCAGACGTTCGAGATGAACGAGCTGATGGGCAACAAGGCCGCGCTCGCACCCGTGCTCACCTTCATCTTCCGCAGTCTGGAGGGGCGGTTCGACGGCCGGCCGACGCTGCTGGTCCTCGACGAGGCGTGGCTCTTCCTCGACCACGGCGCCTTCGCCGCGAAGATCCGCGAGTGGCTGAAGACCCTGCGGAAGCTGAACGTCACCGTCCTCTTCGCCACGCAGAGCCTCGCCGACGTGATGAACTCGACCATCGCGCCGGCGCTGATCGAAAGCTGCCCGTCGCGCTTCTTCCTGCCGAACGCTGATGCGATCACGCCGCAGGTCGCGGCCTTCTACGCCGGCTTCGGCCTCAACGAGGCGCAGATCCGCATCATCGGCATGTCGCAGCCGAAGCGGGAATACTACTTCCAGACCGCCTCGGGGAACCGGCTCATTGAACTCGGCCTCGGGCCGGTCGCCCTGGCCGTCGTCGCCTCCTCGTCTGCGGCCGACCAGCAGCTCATCAC
>CBJNAS010000375.1:0-3620 GCA_966434565.1 uncultured Phenylobacterium sp. | reverse complement strand
CCGGAACGCCCGCGGAACGGCCGGCGTTGATCGGCCGGAGGCTCCGATGGCGAAGAAGAAGCGCAGGCTGCCGAAGCGGATCGCCGGGGTGAAGGCGCCCAAGTGGCTGCGCAAGGGGCCGCTGGCCGACCTGCTGACCTCGCGCACCGGCCAGGCCTTGCTGGCGGAGGCGATCATGGCGGCGGGCGCGGTGGGCGTGGCCAAGCAGAGCGGGAACAAGCAGGGCGGCGACAAGTCCGACGGAGGCGACGAGACCGGCGAGCACATGACCGGCGGGGTCGTGGCCGACGCGCTGCGCCGCTGGCAGGGCGCGGGGCGCGGACACGGCCACGGGCGCCATCACGAGATCGATCCCATGGGGGCCACCGTCGCCTTCGCGCTCGGCGAGGCGGCCCGCACCTTCGTCCACACGGCCAACGAACGGCGCCAGGCGAAACAGGGCGAGGAGCACGGACCCGGCGAAGATGCGTCGCAGATCGAGGCCGAGTGGCAGGAGACGGCGGACGCGCCGGACGGCTCAAAAAAAAAGCCCGCGCGCTCAGATCGCCAGCCCGCCTGATCCCGGCGCGACCTGAGCCGCCGCCGACGGCGACGCTTGTCGAGCCGCACGAGGGGCTGGGATCGAAGCTGGCGGCCTTCGGCGCGCGCAACCTGGTGCGTTTCGCCCATTGGCGCGGTCGCAAGGACGCCGAGCGCGACTTGAAGCGCAGTGCGACGGCGCCCACCTTCCGCGGCTTCATCCAGATCAACCTGATCCGGCCGCATTGACGTGAGGGAAGCCGCGAGAACTGCGCAAACGTTGACTTGCCGGCCACTGCACGTATCTTCCGCGCGCGCGGCGATCTCCGTCCGCGCCGCCGCGGAATCGCCAGCCCTCCCTCCTAAGGGCCCGGCGAACCCGCTTCAATCGTAACTGATGACCGAATTTTCTGAACTGGGCCTCTCGCAGGCCACCCTGCAGGCCGTCGCCGACACGGGCTACACCACCGCCACGCCGATCCAGGCGCAGGCCATTCCCGTCGCCCTGCATGGGCGCGACGTGCTGGGCATCGCCCAGACTGGCACCGGCAAGACCGCGGCCTTCACCCTGCCGATGATCGACCGGCTGGCCGCCGGCCGGTCCAAGGCGCGTATGCCGCGGGCGCTGGTGATCGCGCCGACGCGCGAGCTGGCCGACCAGGTGGCCGCCTCCTTCGAGAAATACGCCAAGGGCCAGAAGCTCTCCTGGGCGCTGCTGATCGGCGGGGTCTCCTTCACCGACCAGGAGCTGAAGCTCGATCGCGGCGTGGACGTGCTGATCGCCACCCCCGGGCGCCTGCTCGACCACTTCGAGCGCGGCAAGCTCCTGATGACCGGCGTGCAGATCATGGTGGTCGACGAGGCCGACCGCATGCTCGACATGGGCTTCATCCCCGACATCGAGCGGATCTTCAAGCTCACCCCGGCCAAGAAGCAGACGCTGTTCTTCTCGGCCACCATGCCGCCGGAGATCACCCGGCTGACCAAGCAGTTCCTGCACGATCCGCTGCGCATCGAGGTGGCGCGGCCGGCGACCACCGCCGAGACCATCAAGCAGCACATCGCCCGCACCCCCGTCTCCGACCCGAAGGCCAAGCGCACGGCCCTGCGCACGCTGATCGAGCGCAGCGAGGTGAACAACGGCATCGTCTTCTGCAACCGCAAGTCGGAAGTCGACATTGTCGCCAAGTCGTTGAAGAAGCACGGCTTCGACGCCGCCGCCATCCACGGCGACCTGGACCAGCAAACGCGCATGCGCACACTGGAGATGTTCCGCAAGGGCGAGCTGAAGCTGCTGGTGGCCTCCGACGTGGCCGCGCGTGGCCTGGACATCCCGGCGGTCAGCCACGTCTTCAACTACGACGTGCCCCACCACGCCGACGACTACGTCCACCGCATCGGCCGCACCGGCCGGGCGGGGCGCACGGGCGAGGCCTTCATGATCGTCACGCCGGCGGACGAGAAGAACCTCGACAAGGTGCAGAAGTTGATCGGCAAGACCCCGGACGAAGTCGTGTTGGACCTCGACTGGGCAAGCCTGAAGGACGAGCCGCGCCGCGGCCGCAGCGAGCGCGGGCCGCGGGATCGCGAGCGGGGCGGCCGGGATCGCGACCGCGGCGCACGCGAGCGCGGACGTCGCGGCGAGGCCGTCGAGCACGCCCCGGCCGCGGCGGAGCCGGCCTCCGAAGCGCCGCCGCACCGGGAGCATCGCCCGCGCCGGAGCCCCGAGGCGGAGCCGGCGGAGGCCGCGCAACGCCGTCCCATCGCCGAGCGCCCCATCCCAGGGCGCCAGGCGCCGGAGCGAGAGCGCCGCGACCGCCGCGAGCGCGACGACGGCGGCGATCGCGTGGTGGGATTCGGCAGCGACGTCCCCGCCTTCCTGACCCGCTCGGTGGGCGCGCGCGTCAGCAGCGACTGACGCGCAGCGGCTTCCGCGAACGGCCGTTAATCTTCGCGTTTAACCGGCCGTTTGCCCGGGCGGCATAGCTTCCTTAGCGAGATCAGGACCGCTGTCAGGGGCGGGTCCGCCCGAGGAAGAAGAGATGTCCGCCGACCTGGAATCGACGCTGCGATGTCCGCAGGCCTATGGCGTCGCCCGCAAGGCGCTGGAGGTGATGGAAGCCCACCATGTCTGGCCGACGGCTCTGAACTTCGAGCTGTGGCTGCATTTCGTGGCGGCCAAGGACACGCCGCTGGGTGAGGCGCTGGGGCTGTTCGTCGCCTCCGGCGAGCCGTTCACGGACGCCGTCAGCGAGGCGCTGGCGGCCAAGCACCTGCCCCGCGCGCGCCTGAACGGCGAGCTGCTGAACGCCGGCGACGCCCTGTCGAAGGAGTTGGACACGGTCACCAAGGCGATCGAATCCGCCCGGGAAACCAACGAGGCCTATGGCGAGCAGCTGGCCAGCGCCAGCCAGTCGCTGGATGGCGACCCGCCGCCGGCCATCCGCGCCATGGTCAAGACCCTGACGCACGCCACCGAGCGGGTGCAACACGAGAACAAGGCGTTGGAGAACCGGCTCGCGGACGCCACCGCCGAGGTGTCGCGCCTGCGCGTGCGCCTGGAGATGGTGCGTCAGGAAGCCATGACCGACGGCCTCACCAAGCTCGCCAACCGCAAGGCCTTCGACGAGGCGCTGCAGAAGGCCGTGGCTGCGGCCGACGACCAGGGCAAGCCGCTCACGCTCGCCGTGCTCGACATCGACCACTTCAAGACGTTCAACGACACCTGGGGCCACCAGACCGGCGACCAGGTGCTGCGCTATGTGGCCACCATCATCGCCCGCGCGGGCAAGGGCGCGCGCACCGCGGCCCGCTACGGCGGCGAGGAATTCGCCATCATCCTGCCCGGCGAGGACGCCCGCGCGGCCCTGGCGGTCGCCGAGCAGATCCGCCAGGAGGTCGCCTCGCGCGTGCTCAAGCGCCGCTCGACGAACGAGGACCTGGGGGTGGTGACGGTCTCCGTGGGGGTGGCCGAACGCCTGGCCGGCGAGCCCCAGGCGGGCCTGATCGAGCGGGCGGACGCGGCGCTCTACACCTCCAAGCGCTCCGGCCGCAACCGCAGCACCGCGGCGGTGGGCAAGCTGGTCTCGGCGGCGGCGTGA
>CBJNAS010000374.1:0-3630 GCA_966434565.1 uncultured Phenylobacterium sp. | reverse complement strand
CCAGGCCGAACACGGCGACCGTCCTGCCTTCGAAGCCGCGGACCGGGATCATGGCTTGGCGCTCGCCCTCCCTACCGCAGCTTCAGCGTCGACAGCCCGATCAGGGCCAGCATCAGCGAGACGATCCAGAAGCGGATGACGATGGTGGGCTCCGACCAGCCGAGCTTCTCGAAGTGGTGGTGGATCGGCGCCATCAGGAACACCCGGCGGCCGGTGCGCTTGAACCAGGCCACCTGAATCACCACCGACAGCAGCTCGGCGACGAACAGGCCGCCGATGATGGCCAGCACGATCTCATGGCGGGTGGCCACGGCGATCGAGCCCAGGGCGCCGCCGAGGGCCAGGGAGCCGGTGTCGCCCATGAAGATCCGGGCGGGCGGGGCGTTGTACCAGAGGAAGCCGATGCCGGCGCCGATCAGGGCGCTGCCGAAGACGGCGATCTCGCCCACGCCCGGCACATAATGGAGCTGCAGGTAGTTGGCGAAGACCTTGTTGCCGACCAGGTAGGCGATGAAGCCGAAGGCGGCCGAGGCGATCATCACCGGCACGGTGGCCAGGCCGTCAAGACCGTCGGTGAAGTTTACCGCATTGGCCGCGCCCACGATCACGAAGGCGCCGAAGGCCAGGTAGAACCAGCCCAGGTTCAGCACCGCCTGCTTGAATAGCGGGAAGGCCACGGAGGTCAGCAGGTGGTGCTCCTCCGGGGGCCGGGCGGCGAAGACCACGATGATCAGGACCGCCGCCACGGCGAGCCCCGCCTCGATGAACAGCCGCGCCAGGCTGGAGACGCCGGCTGTGGTCTGCTTGGTGACCTTGGCGTAGTCGTCGAGGAATCCCAGCACGCCGAAGCCGCTGGTCACCAGCAGCATCGCCCAGATGTAGACGTTGGAGAGGTCGGCCCACAGCAGTGTGCCCACCACCAGGCCGGCCAGGATCATCACCCCGCCCATGGTGGGGGTGCCGGCCTTCTCGATGATGTGGCGCTCGATGCCTTCCTTGCGGATCGGCTGGCCCTTGCCCTGCTTGGCGCGCATCCAGGCGATGAAGCGCGAGCCCATCAGCATGACGACCATGACGGCCGTGAACAGCGCCGCGCCGCCGCGGAAGGTGATGTAGCGCAGCACGTTCAGCACGGGCACGTGCCCGCCGGCCGCCAGCTGCTCGTAGAGCCAGAAGAACATCAACCCGTCTCCCGGCCCGCGGAGTCGAGCGCGCCGAGCGCTGCGGCGACAGCGCTGGCCTTCGACCCGTTGGACCCCTTCACCATCACCACGTCGCCGGGCTCTACGGCCCGGGCGACCTGCGGCGCGAGTTCGGCCGCCGTTTCGGCGTACCCGCCTCGCCGAGTCGGCGGAAGGGCGTCCCAGAGGGATTTCATCAGCGGTCCGGCGCAGAAGACCAGGTCGACGCCGGCGGTTTCCAAGGGCTCTGCGAGGGCGGCGTGGAACCGGGCGGCCTCATCCCCCAGCTCCAGCATGTCGGTGAGCGCGACAATGCGCCGCCCCGGCGCCTTGCGCGCGCCGAGGGTCGCGATGGCCGAGCCCATGGAGATGGGGTTGGCGTTGTAGCTCTCGTCGATCAGGGTGAAGGCCCCGCCGGGACGGCGCACGACGCGCTCCGCCCCGCGCCCGGCAAGCGGCTCGAAGGAGCCCAGCGCCGCCAGGCTGTCGTTCAAATCGACGTCCAGCGCCTCCAGCATCAGCAGCACGGCCATGGCGTTCAGGCCCCAGTGCTGGCCGGTCTGCAGGATCGGGAAGTCCAGCGCGCGGCCGTGCAGGCGCGCCTCGACCATGGCGCAGCCGTTAGCGGCCTGGAAATCGATCAGCTGGGCATCGCAGCCCGCGCGGGAGCCGAAGGCGCGCACGCTCGCCCCGGCCTTCTCGGCCTCGCCCTTGAGCATCTCGAACCAGCGGTTGTCGGCGTTCAGCACCGCCACGCCGCCCGGCGCCAGCCCCTCGAACACCTCGGCCTTGGCGCGGGCCACGCCCGCCTCGCCGTCCGGGAAATTCTCGGTGTGCACCGGGCCCACGGTGGTGACCAGCGCCGCATGCGGGCGGACCATCCGCGTGAGCGGCCGGATCTCCTCGGCGTGGTTCATGCCGATCTCGAAGACCGCGCGGGCCGCGCGCTTGGGCATGCGGGCCAGCGTCAGCGGCACGCCGATGTGGTTGTTGTAGGACTTCACCGAGGAGTGCGCCGGGCCGGCCAGGGTCAAGCCCGCCATCACTGCCTGGGTCACGCTGGTCTTGCCGACCGAGCCGGTCACCGCGCCGCGCCGGGCCTGCGGCGCGCGCTCGCGGGCGGCTTCGCCCAGCCGCTCCAGCGCCTGCAGCGTGTCGGAAACGACCACCGCCGGGCCGCCCATCGGCCGCGTCACCAGCGCGCCCGCCGCGCCCTTGGCCATGGCCTGCTCGACGAACTCATGGCCGTCGCGCACGCCGGCCAGGGCCACGAACAGATCGCCGGGCTCCAGGCTGCGGGTGTCGATCGAGACGCCGGTCACGGCGAAGCCGTCGCCGGCGCTCGTGCCGCCGGTCGCCGCGACGATCTCCTGCGAGGTCCAGAGCGGCTCAGTCATGGGCCAGCTCCAGCGCCCGCGCGGTCTCGGCCACGTCGTCGAAGGGATGGGTGACGCCGGCGACGATCTGGCCCTGCTCGTGGCCCTTGCCGGCCACCACCAGGATGTCGCCGTCGGCGAGCATGGCCGCGGCCGCGCGGATCGCCTCGCGGCGGTCGCCGATCTCCTGCGCGCCCGCCGCGCCCGCCAGCACCTCGGCGCGGATGACGGCGGGGTTTTCGGAGCGCGGGTTGTCGTCGGTGACGATGGCGACGTCGGCCAGGCGGACGGCGATCGCGCCCATCAGCGGCCGCTTGCCACGGTCACGGTCGCCGCCGGCGCCGAACACCACGATGAGCCGGCCGCGCACATGCGGGCGCAGCGCCGTCAGCACCGTCTCCAGCCCGTCGGGGGTGTGGGCGTAGTCCACATAGGCCTCGCCGCCGCGCGGGCCCGCGCCCACGCGCTGCAGCCGGCCGGGCGCGCCCTCCAGCGCCTCCCGCCCCGCCAGCACCGCGTCGAGGCCCAGGCCGGCCGCCAGGCAGAGGCCCGCCGCCACCAGGGCGTTGGACGCCTGGAAACCGCCGGCCAGCGGCAGCACCAGCTCCTGCGCGCGCCCGCCAGCCGCCAGCGTCAGCCGCTGTCCCTGCGGCAGCAGGGCGCGGCCGAGCAGGCGGATGCCCTGCCCCGCCTCGCCGACGCTGAACACCGTCTGGCCCGCGCTCACCGCGGCGGCGGCGAAGGCGCCGTAGGCGTCGGAGTCGGCATTCAGCACCGCCGTCGCGCCGCGCGGCAGCAGGGTCTCGAACAGCCGCAGCTTCGCCGCCCGGTAGCTCTCCATGGTCCCGTGGTAGTCGAGGTGGTCCTGGGTCAGGTTCAGGAACCCCGCCGCGGCCAGGCGCACGCCGTCCAGGCGGCGCTGGTCCACCCCGTGCGACGAGGCCTCCATGGCGAAGTGGGTCACCCCGCGGCGCGCCGCGTCCGCCAAGAGGCCGGCGACGTCGCCGGCGTCCGGAGTGGTGGGGGCTGGGGGCGTCCCCTATTCGTCTAGACCGTCCGTCCCAGTCAGGCGC
>CBJNAS010000373.1:0-3630 GCA_966434565.1 uncultured Phenylobacterium sp. | reverse complement strand
CGGCCGCCGGCTCGCGCCCCCACCGCGCGGGGCCTGCGCCGCGCGCCAGCGGCGGCGCGATCCTGATCGTCTACGGCGAGCATCGCGGGAACGGCGGCGGCCATCGCGCCGCCCCGGCGGCTCCCGCAGCGCCGGCCGCACCCGCCGCGCCGGCGCCAGCGACCGCAGCCGCCACACTCGGATGAGCCCCCCATGTCCCGCGTAACAATGTCCCGCGTATCCGCCTATCCCCGCAGCCTGGCCGGCGCGCTCGCCGGCGCCCTCGCCGTGGCGCTCGCCACGCCGGCCCCCGCCGAGGTGTTCCACAGCGACGCCGTGCGCCACCGCGTGATCTTCGTGCCGCGCGACAAGTCGCTGGCCTTCCACCTGGACGGCCGCGCCAGCCGGATCGTCGTCGCCCAGCCGGACACGGCCGCGGTCGTTCCGACCGGAGACGACAGCTTCTCCGTCCAGGGCAAGGAGATCGGCGAGACCAACCTGCTGGTCTACGGCCCCGGCGGACGCCTGGCGGAGGTGGTCGATGTGCGGGTCGGCTACGATCCGCAGGTGCTGGAGGACGAACTGGCCGCGGTTTTCCCCGGCGAGGACATCCGCGTCCGCAGCGTCGGCCCCAACCTGCTGCTCACCGGCGAGGTCTCCAACACCGGCGTCGCCGCCCGAGCCCAGGCGCTCGCCGAGAAGTACGCGCCCCAGGCGGTGACCTCGAACCTGATCGCCCGCGCGCCGCAGGAGGTGGTGCTGGAGGTCCGGGTGCTGGAGGCCAGCCGCTCGCTACTGCACGACCTCGGCATCAACCTGGCCCTGCAGAACCACTCCTTCTCGCTGCTCTCCGGCAACGGGCTGGTCGGCGCGGACGTGCCGCGCGGGGTGCTGACCCTGACCGGCGCCTCGGGCAAGACCCTCGTCGACGCCCAGCTGGACGCGCTGGAGACCAAGGGCGTCGTGCGCACTCTGGCGCGACCCAACCTGGTGGCGGTCTCCGGCGAGAAGGCGAGCTTCCTGGCCGGCGGCGAGTTCCCCTATCCCGTGCCCCAGACCGGCGGCAACGGGACGACCACCATCACCATCGAGTTCCGCAAGTACGGCGTGAAGCTCGATTTCCGCCCGGTGGTCGAGGACAACGGCATGATCCGCCTCGAAGTCGAGCCGGAGGTCAGCAAGCTCGACCCCACCAACAACCTGCGGGTCAACGGCTTCACCGTACCCGGCCTGATCACCCGCAATACCCACACGGTCGTCGAGCTGAAGGACGGCGCCTCGCTGGCGATCGGCGGCCTCTATTCGCACGACTACCAGAACGACCTGAACGAGGTGCCGGGGCTCAGCCAGGTGCCGGTGCTGAGCGCGCTGTTCCGCTCCACCCGCTGGCAGCGGGCGGAGACCGAGCTGGTGATCATCGTCACGCCGAGGCTCGCCCAGCCGGCCGACTTCGACCGCGCCAAGGCCCAGCAGTCGCTGGGCGGCCACGAGGCGGGGGCGGGCGAGCTCGTGCTGCTCGGCAAGGCGCTGGACAAGCCGATCGACGGCGAGAAGGCGCAGGACCAGCCTGGAAAGGCGCGCCCATGAGCCCGCCGTCCTCCGCCGCCCTCCCACTCAACGGCCGCCGCGTCCTGGCGCTCGGCGAGACGCTCCGGACGCTCGCGGGCGATCCGCTGAAGGGCGCGGCCGTGGAATTCGCGCCGATCGCGCGGCTGCCGCTGGCGCGCCCGGGGCATTACGACATCGTCGTGGTCGACGCCGACGCCTGGCCCGGGCCGGACCTGGCCGCCGCGATCCAGGCGCTCTCGCTAGCCGAGACCGCCCCGCCCGTCCTGCTGATCGGCGAGCGGCTGCCGACCACCGTCGTGCGCAACCTGATGCGGCTCTCGCGTTCCGACGTGCTGGAAGCGCCCTTCTCGCCCGACCAGTTCGCCGGCGCGGCCGGGGCCCTGCTCGCCGGATCCGAGCCGCAGGCCCAGCCCACGGCGCCGGCCGGCGGCTCGCGCTGCTGGGCGGTGACCGGGGCGGTGGGTGGCGCCGGGGCGACGACCCTGGCCATCGAGATCGCCTGGGCGCTGGCGTCGCGCGCCACCAAGGATCGAAGCGTCTGCCTGATCGACCTCAACCTCGCCGACGGCTCGGCGGCGGCCTATCTCGGCGCCCAGCCGGCGATGCGGCTGGGCGACTTCGGCGCCGCCGCCGACCGCATCGACGCGGCCGTGCTGCAGGCCTTCGTCGCCCCGGTCTCCAAGCAGCTCGACCTGCTGGCCAGCCCCCGCGACCCGGACGCCTTCGAGACCGTCGGCCGCGAGGCGGTGCTGCGCGTTCTGGAGGTGGCGTGCGAGACCTACGAGTGGGTCATCCTCGACCTGCCGCGCCACCGCCGCAGCTGGACCCTGGAGGCGCTCTCCGGCTCCGACGAGGCGCTGGTGATCTCCGAGCTCACCGTGCCGGCCCTGATCGCCGCCCGCTCGTTGGCCGAGGAGATGGAGGCCGTCCTGCCGGGCCGCGCGCGCCCGCGCATCGTGCTGAACCGCCTGGCCAGCCGCATGTTCGGCCCCGCCCCCTCGATGGCCGAAGCCGAGCGCGCCCTGCAGCGCAAGGCCGAGGCCGGGGTCAGCTCCGATTGGGAGGCCGCCGCGGCCGCCGCCAACCTGGGCGGTCCGATCGCCCAGCACCGGCCGAAGTCGAAGATCGTCAAGGACGTCGCCACGCTGGTCGAGCGACTGGCGGCCGAGCCGGCGGAACGCGCCGCCGCGCGCGCCCGGAGGGCCGCCTGATGGCGCGCTTCAGCCTGGCCCGCGCCATCGCCCCCAAGCCCGAGCCGCAGCCCGTCGCACCGGCCACGCTCGCGCCGGCCCCCGTGGCGACGCCGCCAGCTCCCTCACCAAAGCCGCCCCCTGAAGCCAAGCGCCCGGTCGACAAGGCCCAGGCGGCCCAGGCGCGCCAGCTCGACACGCGGCTCAAGCTGCACGGGCGGCTGATCGAGGAGCTCGACCTCTCCAAGCTCGACAAGCTGGGCGAGGGCGACCTGCGCCGCGAGGTCACGCGCCTGGTCGCCGACTTCGCCCGCGACGAACGCATGGCGCTGAACAACGCCGAGCTGGAGGCGCGGGGCGCCTCGATCTTCTACGAAAGGGTGGGCCTAGGGCCGATCGAGCCGCTGCTCAAGGACGAGACGATCAGCGATATCCTGATCAACGGTCCGTTCCAGATCTACGCAGAACGGCGCGGCGAGCTGGAGCTGACCCCGGTCCGCTTCCGCGACAACGACCATCTGCTGCGGATCATCAACCGCATCGTCGCCGGCGTCGGCCGTCGCATCGACGAGAGCCAGCCGATGGTCGACGCCCGTCTGCCCGACGGCAGCCGGGTGAACGCGGCGATCGCGCCGATCGCCATCGACGGCGCCTCGGTGTCGATCCGGAAATTCTCGAAGAAGCCGCTGACCCTGGAAAAGCTGGTCGAGGTGGGCGCCATGCCCGAGGCCGTCGCTCAGTTCCTCTACGGCGCGGTGCGGGTGATCTTCAACTTCGTGCTGCCGCTCGCCCTGATGACCACGTACCCGGCGCAGGCCCTCCTCGGCACCCTCCCCGGCAGGACGCTGGCGGCCAGCCTCGCCGGCGCGGCGATCGCCTTCGCGGCCTCCCG
>CBJNAS010000372.1:0-3650 GCA_966434565.1 uncultured Phenylobacterium sp. | reverse complement strand
TCCCGCAGGCCTGCCCGCCGAGCTGGCGCGCCGACGTCCGGACATCCGCGCGGCGGAGGCCCAGCTGCACGCCGCCGTCGCCCGGCAGGGCGTCGCCGTGGCCGCGCTCTACCCGAGCCTGTCCCTGACCGGGCAGGCGGGCTTCCAGGCGGGGACCACCGCGGCGCTCGGCGATTGGGCGGCGCGCTTCCTCAGCGTCGGGCCCACCCTCAGCCTGCCGGTATTCGACGCGGGCCGGCGGCGCGCCGAGGTCCGCATCGCCGACGCCCGCGCCACGGCCGCGGCGCTGGCCTATGCCCAGACCGTGCTGGCGGCCCTGCAGGAGACGGAAGACGCGATCAGCGCCTACCAGCAGGAGCAGCTGCGCCTGGCCGACCTGCAGGCCGCTGAGGGCGCGGCGCGGCGGGCGCTGGCGCTGGCCGAGGACCGCTACCGCGCCGGCGCGATCAGCTTCCGCGAGGTGCTGGACGCCCAGTCGGGGCTGCAGCAGGCCGAGCTCGCGCGGACGACGAGCCGCGCGGCGGCGGCGGAGAGGCTGGTCGCCCTCTACCGGGCGCTGGGCGGCGGCTGGAGCTGATGGTGAATTAGACACATAGATGATGGTGTTCGATCCAGCGGCCGAGGTCGGGGGCCTCGACGATGCGCGCCTGCAGGAAACCCGGGACGCGCGCCTGTGGCGTCGTCGGCGGACTCGGGCGAAGGTCCTGCACCTTCGAGACGAGGCGCACGTTCATGTCCGAGACGCCGCTGCCGTCATGGTTCGGCCCGTTCGCGGCGCGGCCGCGGCTGGCGCTGGCGTTCGCCGGCGGCCTCGTCGTCGCCGCGCTGGCGCGCTTTCTGGCGCACCTGCAGCCGAGCACCTCGGCCATCCTCGGCTGGGACAGCCTGTGCCTGGGCTACATCGGCGGGATGCTGTGGCACATCGCCGAGCGCTCGCCCGATGAGATGCGCGCCCGCGCGGCCCTGGAGGACGAGGGGCGCACAACCATCCTGACGTTGGTGCTCGTGGCCGCCGTGGCGTCGATCGCCGCGGTCGCCCTGGAGCTGTCGCTGGCGAAATCCGCCCACGGCCTGGAGCGCGCCGTCCGCATCGGCCTCGCCTTCGCGACGGTGGCCGCGTCCTGGTTCATGGCGCACCTGATCTTCGCCCTGCATTACGCCCACGGCTACTATGACCGGGACGACGGGGCGACGGACGCGCGCGGCCTGCGGTTTCCCGGCGAGGAGGAGCCCGACTACTGGGACTTCCTGCATTTCGCGGTGATCGTCGGCGTTGCGGCCCAGACCGCGGACATCGCCATCAGCGCCAAGCGGCTGCGCCGGCTCAACACCGTGCATTCGCTCTTCTCGTTCGCCTTCAACACGGTGATCGTGGCGCTGACGATCAACCTGCTGGCCGGGCTGTTTTCCTGAGGGCGTCAAGAATTTCCCTCCCCTTTATGGGGAGGGGAGGATCGCGAAACGATCAGGGGTGGGGGAGTAAGGACAAGGCGCCAAGCTCGGAGCCTGATCCCGACGTCCCCACCCTGGCCGCTGGCGCGGCCGGTCCCTCCCCATTAAGGGGAGGGAGGGACTTACCCCATGACCCGCAGGTGGGTCGAGGAGGTCTTTCCGCTGCGATGGTTCTGTTCGAGGTCGTAGGCGACCATCTGGCCCTCGGGGAGCCCGCGCAGGCCGGCCTGCTCGACCGCCGAGATGTGGACGAAGATGTCCTGGCCGCCGCCCTCGGGCTGGATGAAGCCGAAGCCCTTGGTCGGGTTGAACCACTTCACCGTGCCGGAGCCGGAGCCGGCGATTGCGCCGCCGCCGGACTGACGGCCGCCGCCGCCAAAGCTGCGCTCGCCGCCGAAGCCGCCGCGGTCGCCGTAACCGCCGCCGCGCGGGCGGTCGAAGCCGCCGCCGCCGCCGCCGCTGCGCCGGGCAGGGGCCGCGCCCTGGCCGGTGACCACAAGTTGCCCAGCCGAGAGCTTGCCGGACCGGCGGTCCTGCTCCAGCTCGAACTGAACCTGGTCTCCTTCATTGAGGCCTCGAAGGCCCGCCTGTTCCACAGCCGAGACGTGGACGAAGACGTCTGACCCGCCATCGTCCGGTTGTATGAATCCAAAGCCCTTAGCGGTGTTGAACCACTTGACCGTGCCCGTCGCCATTCGCGTGACCTAACCGAGTATAGAATCTGCGCCGTCCATCGACGCCCGGCCATCCCTTGTGACGAGCCGTGCGCGATTTGTAGCTGGCGAATGCGCCGGAGACCAGCCGCGGAGTGACAGAAGTGTGCAATCGGTGTCGGTGGTGTGCTTCGTACAGGGAAACCGAGGCGCCGCGAACGGCGCCATTTGAGGAGGCGATGGCGTGCGGGCCACCTTGGCTCATGACGATGAACTCGTCGAAAAAGCCCAGCAATTCACCGGGCTGAAGGAGAGATCGGCGTTGATACGCGAGGCGCTCAAGGCGCCGATCGAGCGTGAAAGCGCGCGCCCGCTCGCGCGGCTCGGCGGGACCGAACCGGCGATCCCACTCTCGCGGACCTGCTGTATCAAGGCGCAGTTCTCACGCATCCATTCGTGATCGGTGAACTCGCGCTCGGAAATCTTCGGGCCGCTGTCGCGAGCTGCGGATTGGCGGCGCAGCTCGCTTAGCGGGCCCGCCGCGTCTCAGTCCTGGACCAGCACCGTCTTGATGTTGACGAACTCGTGGATGCCGAACTCGCCGCACTCGCGGCCGTAGCCCGAGTGCTTGATGCCGCCGAAGGGCAGGCGCGGGTCGGAGCGGACGTTGGTGTTGACGAAGCTCATCCCGGCCTCGAGGTGCTGGGCGGCGATGCGCTCGCCGCGCGCCAGGTCGCCGGTGAGCACGCCCGAGCCAAGGCCGAACTCGCTGTCGTTGGCGATGCGGATCGCCTCGGCCTCGTCGCGGGCCTCGATGATCGAGGCGACGGGTCCGAAGATTTCCTCGTCATGCGCCGGCTGGCCGGGATGGACGTTGGTCAGCACGGTGGCGGGATACCAGGCGCCGGGCTTGTCCGGGACCGCCCCGCCGCAGAGCACCTTGGCGCCGGCGGCGACGCTGCGCACCACCTGCTCGTGGATCTCGTCGCGGGCGCCGACGCTGGATAGCGGGCCGAGCTTGGTCGCCGGGTCGTGCGGGTCGCCGATCTGCCAGGCGGAGATCTTTTCGACGAAGGCGCGCTCGAAAGCCTCGCGCACCGGCTTGAGCACGATGAAGCGCTTGCCGGCGACGCAGCTCTGGCCGCCGTTGATCATCCGCGCGGCCGCGGCGACCTGGGCGGCCTTCTCGATTTCGGCGTCCTCCAGGATCAGATAGGCGTCGGCGCCGCCGAGCTCGAGCACCACCTTCTTCAGCGCATGGCCCGCCGCCTTGGCCACCTCGCGGCCCGCCGGCACGCTGCCGGTCAGGGTCACCGCCGCCACGTTCGGGTCGTCGATGATGGCGGCGACCTCGCGGCCGGGGATCAGCAGGGTGCGGAACAGGTCCGCGGGGAAGCCCGCCTCACGGAACACCTCCTCGATGGCCAGCGCGCAGCCCGGCACGTTGCTGGCGTGCTTCAGCACCGCGGCGTTGCCCGCCATCAGGGTCGGCGCGGCGAAGCGGAAGACCTGCCAGAAGGGGAAGTTCCAGGGCATCACCGCCAG
>CBJNAS010000371.1:0-3668 GCA_966434565.1 uncultured Phenylobacterium sp. | reverse complement strand
CTGTTGACGTCCCGGCCGATCTCGTGCTCGACCTGGAATACCCGGCCGTCCCGGTGCACCGGCCACCGGGCCAGCAGCCGGCCGGCGTCGTCCACGTCCGCATCGGCCACCTCCACACGCACCACACGGCGCGCGGCGCCCAGCGTCTGCGGCGGACCTTCCTCAACAAGCCGGCCCCGAACGAACACCGCCACGCGATCGCAGACCTGCTCGACCTCCGCGAGCAGATGGCTCGACAGGAACACCGTGGCGCCCTGGTCGGCAAGCCCGCGAAGCACCTCCCGGATCTCGCGGATGCCCGCCGGGTCCAGACTGTTCGTCGGCTCATCGATGATCAGCAGGCCGGGGCGTCCCAGCATGGCCGCCGCCAGACCGAGGCGCTGGCGCATACCTTGGGAGTACGCCTTCACCTTCCGCGCGGCGACCTCGCTCAAGCCGACCACGTCGAGGACCCGGGAGATCTCCTCCGCCGGGCATCCGCCCCGTGTCTTGGCCAGAACCTGAAGGTTCGCCCGGCCGGACAACCACGGATAGAACGCCGGCTCCTCGATCATCGACCCGGTCTGGGCGACCACCCAGGGGTCCGGCAACGGCCGTCCCAGCAGCCACGCGCGCCCGGAACTCGGGGCGATCAGGCCCAGCAGCATCCGGATGGTCGTGGTCTTACCGGCTCCGTTCGGCCCCAGCAGGCCGTACACCTGGCCGGCGGCCACCTCCAGATCCAGTCCGTCCACGGCGACGGTGGCACCGAAGCGCTTGGTCAAGCCCTCACAACGAATCACATTCACAGTGGAGAAGGTAGGTGAACGCGATCACGACGTCGTCGGCTCCAGGTTGATTCCGTATCGTCCATTCGACGATCTCTGGCCGTCCGCGACAGTGCTGTCGGAAACCGCCGCTACGGTGTCGGCGTGACAGAACGAGAACAGCACAGCAACAGCAGCGAACGTGTTGCCTGGGTGACGGGCGCCAGCCGGGGAGTGGGTCGCGGAATCGCACTCGCGCTGGGGCGGGCTGGTTGGACTGTTTATGTCACCGCGCGATCGAGTACCGCGGGACGGACCGGACATCTGCCGGGCACTGTCGAGGAGTGCGCGCAGGCGATCACCGCCAGCGGCGGCCGCGGCGTGGGCGTGGTCTGCGATCACCGCGACGATGAGGCGGTCGCCGCGGTCGCGCAGCGCATCGCGGCCGCGCACGGCCGGCTTGATCTCCTGGTCAACAACGCATGGGGCGGTTATGAACGGCTGAACGCCGGAGCGTGGGAGGAATGGAACGCCCCACTGTGGCAGCAGCCGATCGAGCTGTTCGACGCCATGTTCATCGGTGGGGTGCGAGCGCATTACGTTGCCCTCGCGCGATCCGCCCCACTGCTCATCGCCACGCCGGCCAGCGCTGTGGCGACGGTCTCCTTCGCGGTGCCCGATGACAGCGGTCAGGACTTCGGCGCCGCCTACGCGGCAGCCAAGTCCGCCGACGATCGCCTGGCCCAGGTCGCGGCGCGACAGCTCCGGCCGTACGGCGTCAGCTCGATCGCGCTGCATCCCGGTCTGGTACGGACCGAGGGGGTTATGCAGTTCGCCGAGCACCTGGACCTTGAGGACTCGCAGTCGCCCGAGGGGATCGGGCGTGCGGTCCTCGCCCTGATGGGGGATCCCGACTTGATGGATCTCACTGGTCGGGCTGTTGCCGTCGCCGAACTCGCAGACCGCTACGGCGTGGATGTGAGCACCTGATGAATACTAGTTGCCACCGATGTC
Organism: uncultured Phenylobacterium sp.; assembly: GCA_966434565.1. GTDB lineage: Bacteria > Pseudomonadota > Alphaproteobacteria > Caulobacterales > Caulobacteraceae > Phenylobacterium. The sequence goes on along the minus strand of CBJNAS010000371.1, from coordinate 1,908 downwards.
ACAGACCCCGACGATGACTGCGTGATCTCCTCGGTTGAGCAGTTGACGACGCTGGGCCTTCGGGATGAGAACCTGGCCCCGGTGATCCGGCGCGGGGACTGGTACCTGGTTGGCTCACGTGCCCTGGGCACCGCCGACGAGCTCAGCGACTGGGACACGATCGTGTTCGTCAGCGCGGACGACGGCGCCCGGCAGCCGTCCAGCGCGTTGGTGGACCGGGTATTCGAGGTACAGCGACCGCAGCTGTCGTGGCCCCCGGACTTAGCCGGTCACATCCGCTGGCGCGGCGTCGCGGGGGTGGAAGTCGCCGTCATGGATCCAACCGCGTGCGAGCATCGGGAACACGAGGATCTGGCGTCTTGGGCGCACGAGTTGGCCTGCGCGGTGCCGCTGCACATCTCGACCGGAGTTGGCGAGCGCTACCAGGTGACGGTCGCCGACCGGTTCGCAGAACAGGCCCGGCGGTTGGCCGAGCGGGAGTATCGGGACTTCCGGCTGGCACGCAACCAAGCGGTCGCGGCGCTGGCCCGAACAGACGTCGCGACTCAGGCTTTGACCAGCGCGCGATGCGTCGGCTTCGCAGGGCGGTTCTGGATGCTCGCCTCCGGGCATCCGTACCCCGCCGACAAGTGGCTGTTGACGGTCGTCGAAGGAGCAGCCGACAGCGGAGCGTTGCCCGGCCTGCTGCGGCAGGTGCTGGACGCGGACCGCGGGGCCGCGGCCAGGTTCGACGCGCTTTGGGAGGTGTGGCGGCTGGTCGACGAGCGCGCACATCAGGCGGGACTCGCCGCTTCGCTGCTCGCCGGATCACCCTTCGTCAGCGAATCCGATACTCGAAGGGCGGAAGACGGCGAGGCATGAAGACCGGTCGGGCAGCAACCTCGACCTTTGATAACCAAGATTACCTAAGGTAGGTTATCAATCTCATCAACGGTGCGCTGCCGAGGCAACAGGAGACCTTCTGTGTCACCTTCGCTCAACTCTGAGATCAGATCCTTCTTCAGCCGCTTCGAGCAGGCCGGCAACGACGGCGACTCCGAGGCGCTGGGCGGCTTGTTCTGCGATACCTTCATGAACCTCGATCCGAACAGCGCGGCGCCGGTCCCGCGAGAAGCCTTGCTCGCGACGCTGCCCGTCCGCCAAAAACTATTCGGGTCGATCGGCATCCGGGGAACCGACCTGGAAACGCTGACCGAGACGCCGCTGGACGATCACCATGTGATGGTGGAGACCACCTGGCGGACCAGGTTCACCGAGACCGCGCCGTCGCAGGACCCCCTGACCCTGCACTCCACTTTCCTGCTGCACCGCGAAGACGGACAATGGCGCATCGCCGTATACCTCAACCACCAGGACATCATGGCGATCATCCGGGAACGCTCAGGAGAGCCGCAGGGGGCAAAGGGCTGAGTCGTGCCTACCTGTGCACAAGAAGGCGACGACCCTCTCGCGGAAGCCAGGGCGCTGCGACTGGCGGTCGGACGCGTGGCTCGCGGCATCCGGCGCTTGTTCGTCGAAGGAGGTGAAGGCCTGGCGTTCCTCGAACTGGGCATCCTGGACCGGCTGGACCGCACGGGACCCTGCTCGCCCGGAGCCCTGTCAGACAACGAGGGGGTCACGGGCCCGGCGATCGCGGGCACGTTGCGGCACCTGGAGTCGCTGGGCCTGGTCCAGCGTTCTCAGGATCCCGCGGACGGCCGGCGCACCATCGTGACACTCACCGAACAGGGCCGCCGATCGCTCCGAGAGCGAGACTCCTCCGTTCTGCGCCGGCTGAATGAAGTGCTCGAAGGCCGATTGGATCCCTCCGAGCGCGAGACGCTCGCAGCGGCGGTTCGTCTTTTGGAGCGGATCGCGCCAGAACTGTGACCCTGGAGGCTATGAGGCCGACCGCCGTCTTCCGAGATG
>CBJNAS010000370.1:0-3670 GCA_966434565.1 uncultured Phenylobacterium sp. | reverse complement strand
GCCCGGAGCGGCACGGCGCCATCACCGGCATCATGAAGGCGCAGATCGACTGGATACCGCTCGAAGTCGGCAGCGTCCGGCCGACGCAGGGGCGCACACTCGCCGTCATGCAGGTGAGCGGTGGCTCACAGTCCTTCAACGCGGTGAACACCCTGCGCCTGCTCGGTCGCTGGATGCGGATGATCACCATCCCCAACCAGTCCTCCGTCGCGAAGGCCTTCCAGGAGTTCGACGAAGCTGGGCGGATGAAGCCCTCGGCCTACTACGACCGGGTGGTCGACGTCATGGAGGAGTTGGTCAAGTTCACGCTCCTGACGCGAGACCGGGCCGATTACCTGGTCGATCGCTACAGCGAGCGGAAAGCGGACGGGCGGAGGACGACGGAGCACGAGTTGGCCGGCGCGGCCATGGCGGATCAGACGCAGGGGTGAAGGGCGGCGATCCACCCTGCAGACCCTGACGCCGGCGGCGAGGGCCGCCGATCACCCGTATCTGAGGAGCTTGTGCACCATTTTTCCGATCAGGGCTGAGAGACGATTGTTGCGCCCGCCCGACCCGGCGCCTCCGCCAGGCCGAGCCAGATCCGCACGGCGGGGATGCGCTTGAGGACCAGCCGCTCGACGAGGGCGACGAGCACCAGCGAGACGCCGAGCACCGGCAGGAAGACCGCGAAGGCGAGGATCAGGACGCCAAGGCCGATGGCCATGCGCCCCTCCGGCAGGGCGGGCGGCGCGCCCAGCGCCCCATCCGGACGCCGGCGCCACCACATCACCACGCCGCTCACCGCCAGGGTGGTCAGTCCCAGGGCCGCGACGACGCCGAGCGCCTGGTTGAGCCAGCCGAACAGCTGCCCCTCGTGGGCCGCCACGCCCACCCCGACGATGCGGTCGATCACGGGCTTCTGGCCGAAGTCCTGGCGGCGCAGAATCCGTCCGTCCGGCGTGACGTCCATCTCGACGCGCAAGGGACGGTTCTGGCTGTCGGACCTGGCCGTCCAGGTCGCAGCCTTGCGGCCAGGCGGCGAGATCAGCGCGGGATAGGCCAGGCCCATCGGCTGCAGGGCCGGGACGATCGCGTCGAGCGCGGCCAGGTCGGCCTTGCCGGCGTGCGGCCGGGCGGGAGCCGCGTGATCCATCCCGGCCATGCTCATGCCGCTCATATCCATGCCGCCCATGTCCATTGCGCCCATCGCGCCGCCGGTCGCGGACGGATCGGGCCGGCCGGCCGTCACCCAATCCGCCGGCGCGGCGGCGGGGGCCGCGAGCCTGCGCACGCTCTTCAGACCCTCGCCCCAGACATGGGTCCAGGGCAGGCCGGTGAGCAGCAGGAAGAGGGCCAGGCCGGAGATCCACAGGCCGGTGACCGCGTGCAGGTCGCGCCAGAAGATCCGGCCGCCGAGGCGCCACCGCGGCCAGACGACGCCGGCCAGGCCCTGCGCGGCGCGCGGCCACCAGAGATAAAGCCCGGTCACGATCATGACGATGGCCCAGGAGGCGGCCAGCTCGACCAGGATCGAGCCGTTCTCGCCCATCAGCAGCTCGCCGTGGATCTTCTTGTCCAGCTGCATGAAGCGGTCCTGTTCGCGGACCGTCTTCAGCACCTGCAGGGTCTGCGGATGGACGTAGACCCGCACCGGTCCGCCGCTCTTGGGCTGGACGATCACCCGTACGGCCGCGTTCGCCGCGCGGGGCAGCTCGTAGGCCTTGAGCCGCGATCCGGGCACGGCCGCGAGCGCTGCCTCGGCCTGGGCCTGGGGCGAGGCCGCCGGGCCGGTCAGGGCGAGGTGGTCATAGGGCCGGTCCAGCCAGGCCTCGACCTGGGGCTTGAACAGATAGATCGACCCGGTCAGCGCCAGGACCAGGATGAACGGCACGCAGAACAGGCCGGCGTAGAAGTGCCAGCGCCAGATAGCGCGGTAGTCGATGAGCGGCCGGCGGGCGGAGCGATCCGCTGCGGGGTTGAGCGGGGTCATGGCGCGCCTCACAGCCTCGCTTTCAGTTCGACCACGGCGGTCCGTTGCGGATAGGGGTGGAAGACCCAGGCCTTGTCGTTGTTCAGGTTGTCGATCCCCACGCTCGCCTGGACGCGCGCGTTGACGTCCCAGGTGAGCTTGGTGTCGACGATGAAGAATTCCGAGGTGTAGCCGTAGGTGTCGCCGCGCTGCGTGCCGAGCAGATCGGAGTTGGGCCTCGATGCGTAGCGGAAGCCGACCGATAGCCTGAGCGCGTCATTGATCCGGTAGCGGGCGTTGCCGTTGATCCGCCATTCGGGGATCCGCGGGAAGCGCACGCCCTCGGAGGCGGGCAGGGAGGCGTTCTTCACGGTCCGGGCGTCGATCCAGGCGACGTTGGCGTCGATGTCGAGGCCCGGGACCAGCACGTCGCTGGCCTCGCCGATCAGTTCGACCCCGTACTGGCGCACCCGGTCCACGTTCTTGAACGAGGAGGTCGTCACGCCGAACTGGTTGAGGCCCGTCAGGCTGAAGATGGCGTCCTCGACCCGCTGGTAGAACAGGCTGCCGGTCATCCGCACCGGCCCGAAACTGTGGCGCACGATCAGGTTGGCGTCGCGCGAGCGCTCGGGCTTGAGATTGGGGTCGAAGCTGTTGGGATCGAAATTGCCGAGGCTATCCAGCTTGCCCTGGAAGAGCTCGCCCACGGTCGGGAACCGCGTGGCGGCGGCCAGGCTGAGCTGGGTCTGCCAGCCCGGCGCGACCTCCCATTGCAGGGAGAGCTTGGGGCTGACCGCGTCGTCGTCACGGTCGGCGTAGCGCCCGAGCCGGGGCGCGCCGGCGACGAGCCGGCCGACGCCGCCGTCGAACGCCCGCCAGCGGTCGTAACGCAGGCCCGCCGTCAGGCTGAGGGCGGGGGTCAGGGTGATCTCGTCCTCGACGAACACGCCGACCAGCGAAGTCTTGCCGAGGGTCTCGGCCGAGAAGGTGCGCCCGCTCGCGGCCTTCCAATTGGTCGTGGCGAAGGTAGTCTGGTCGGTCTCGTAGAGGTTGCTGTTCAGGCCCACGGCCAGGGCGTGGCGGCCGAAGGTGCGCTCGGCGGTCAGGTCGCCGGTCCACCAGCCGGTGTCGCCCTGGTCCGTGAAGGTCCCGGCGCCGTTGGCGATGCCGGTGGCGTAGCCGCTGGAGGTGCGCGAGCGCTGCCGGTCGATCCAGTAGTGGGAGAGGTTGGCCGAGACGTCCCAGCCGCCCAGGGGGCCGGCCAGCTTCAGGCCCGCCAGCATCTCGCGCTTGTCGGAAAGGCCCAGCGTCAGGCCGGACGCCGTATAGGTCTGGCCGCCATAGACCACCTTGCCCTCGTAGACCGGCGCGCCCGCGGCGTCGCGCAGATAGGTGGCGGGGTTCGTCTGGTCGGAATCGGTGTTCCACAGCACGAACAGGCCCTGCGCCGTCCAGCCCTGGCCGAAGTCATAGCCGACCCGCGCGCGGAACTGGTCCTGGATGGTGTGGTCGGGCGAATAGGCGCCGGCCACCGGGGTCTTGAGGATCAGGTTCGGATCGACCACGGCGCCGGTGACCGGCGTGCCGGTTCCGGTGGCCGCAGCGAGCTGGGACCACTGCATCGGCTGGCCCATGTTGTCGAGCCGGCGGTAGCTGATCCGCCCGCTCCAGGGGCCATCCTTCTGCTTGCCGCCGACGCCGGCATCGAAGGTGTAGCCG
>CBJNAS010000369.1:0-3675 GCA_966434565.1 uncultured Phenylobacterium sp. | reverse complement strand
ACCACCTCCGCGCCATATTCGGTCTGCAGCCACTTCAGGATGATGGAGGTGTCGAGGCCGCCGGAGTAGGCGAGCACGACCTTCTTGACGCTCTTGTCGGCCATGGGGCGGAAATCCTGGAGCAGCGGGAGGAGAGTTCGCGCGCCTTTAAGGGCAGGAGCGCCCCAGGTTCAAGGCTTAAGGCGGGTTCAAGGCTTAAGGCGGGTTCAAGGCCTAAGGTGGGTCAAGGGTTGAGGCGACCCTCGCGCTGCAACGCCTTCAGGCTTGCGCCCAGCCAGCGCAGGTGCAGCAGCGCCAGCAGCGAGGCCGAGACCGCCCGCACGCCGAAGACGATGAAGGCCTGGTCCGCCTCCGCGCTCCAGGTCCGCGCCGAGAGCGCGAACCAGAGGCTGAGCAGGAAGGCCGCGCCGGGCAGGCTCCACAGCGCCAGCCCGCGCGGCAACCGCACCCCCAGCAGTGGGGCTCGCACCCCCGCCGGGATCCGCCGCCAGGCCTCGCGCGAGGCCGCGAACATGATGCTCAGCGCCAGAACCCAGAGCGCGTCGCCGACATAGGCCCACACCATAAGCTTACACTGTCACCCGCGCCGCGATCCTCACGGCGGCGCGATAATCAAATCCCATCGCCGGTTCAATCGCCCCCAGCGAGGCCGGTTCCTTTTCTGAGCCGGGCGTCTATTCGGAGATCCTCTCCCAGCGGTAGGGCTGGTCCTCGCCTTTGCGGTACTCGGCGCGCAGGTCGGCCTTGCCGTCGCCGTCGGTGTCGAGAAGGCTCATCTTGCCGGGCGGGTCGTTCCAGGGCTTGGTCTCCAGCGCCTTCCAGTCGCAAGCCTCCGCCGCCGCCTGCGTCACCTTGCGGTCGTGGCCGCGGGCCAGCAGCGACTTCACGTCCTCGACGGAGACGGCGAAATTCAGCCCGAACCCGCCCTGGCGCTGACGCCCATGTCGGACCAACTTGGCGACGCCGGCTTGCTCACGGCCTCCGAGATCGCCGACATGAACCTCCATGCCAGCTTCGTCGCGCTCTCGGCTTGCAACACCGCAAACTTCGATTTCGACCGGATCGCCCAGGACCTGCCGGCCCTGGCCTCCGCCTTCGCGGTCTCCGGCGTCCCGGCGACGCTGGGGACCCTGTGGCCGGTGGACTCGCGCACCGGCCAGGCGGTGGTCGCCGACGTCTTCGCCCGCCTGCGCGGGCCGGCCGCCGGCCCGGCCGATGCGCTCGCCCGGGCGCAGCGCGCCTTTCTCGCCGCCCCGCCCGGGCGGGCATACCTGCACCCGCGGTTCTGGGCGCCCTTCGTGGGCGGGCCGGGCGGCCATCTTCCATTTCGCTTCACCACGTCCGGGAGCTTCGCCATGACAAGCCGCCGACTGGCCCTGGTCACCGGCGCCTCGGCCGGCATCGGCGAGGCCTTCGCCCGGCTGCTCGCCGCGCGCGGCTATGACCTGGCGCTGACCGCGCGGCGGGCGGAGCGGCTGCAGGCGCTGGCCGCCGAGCTCGGCGCGGCGCACGCCATCCAGGCGCTGGTCCTGCCCGCCGACCTCGCCCGCCTGGATGGCGCGCGGACGGTGCTGGAGGAGCTCGCGGCGGCGGGCCGGAGCGTGGACGTGCTGGTCAACAACGCAGGCTACGGCCTGCCCGGCGGCTACGCCCGGACACGCTGGGCCGACCAGCAAGCCTTCCTGCAGGTGATGGTGACCGCGCCCTGCGAGCTGGCGCACGCCGTCCTGCCGGGCATGGTCGAGCGGCGCTTCGGGCGCATTGTCAACGTGGCCTCGGTGGCGGGGCTGCTGCCGGGAGCGGCGGGGCATACGCTCTACGCCGGCGCCAAGAGCCTGATGATCCGTTTCTCCGAAAGCCTGCACCTGGAGGCCGCGCCTCACGGAGTGCACGTCACCGCCCTGTGCCCAGGCTTCACCCTGACCGAGTTCCACGACGTCAACGCCACGCGCGCGCGGGTGACGGCGGCCACCCCGCGCTGGGCCTGGTCGCAGGCCGCGCCCGTCGCCGAAGCCGGCTGGCGGGCGGCGGAGGCGAACCGGCCGATCTGCGTGACCGGCTTTGCCTACCAGGCGATCTGCGCGCTGGCGCGGCTGGTCCCGGAATCCCTGGCGCTGGCGATCATGCGCGCCCAGGGCCCGCGGTTCCGTGAATTGTGAAGGGCCTCAGGGGCCAGTGGCGCCGGCGCAACAGGCACAGGCCTTGCAATAGGCCGATGAACCCGGATGGACCGGATCGGGTTTGTCTGTGATTAGCCTCAGACGAGCCAGAAAAAGGCGAAGGTCAGCTGGGTCTCATGGGTCGCCGAATTCCTGCAGTCCTCGCGGGCGCGAGCATCATCGTTCTGGGGACGGCCGCGCGCGCGCAGCCCGCGCCTGTTTCCCAGTCGGCGACGTCGGGCGCGCCGGTGACGCTGTCGGAGATCGTGGTCACCGCCCGGCGCCGCTCGGAGAACCTGCAGACCACGCCGCTGGTGGTGAACGCGGTCACTGCCGACCAGCTCGAGAAGCTGAAGATCCAGCAGTTCCAGGACATCCAGGCGGTGGTCCCGGGACTGGCCCTGCACCAGGGCAGCACCGGCTTCGAGGCCGCCGCCTCCCTGCGCGGCGTCAGCTTCAACACCAACTCCAACGCCCAGCCCACCGTCGCCATGTACCTGAACGACGCCCCGGTGCAGGCGAACTTCCTGTTCCAGTCGCTGTTCGACGTGGGCCAGATTGAGGTGCTGCGCGGGCCGCAGGGAACGACGCGCGGCGTCGCCGCGCCCTCCGGGGCGATCACGCTGACCACGCACAAGCCCGACCTCGCCGAGTTCGGGGGCTATGTGGAGGTGACCGCCACCGACCTCCAGGGCCGCAACGCCCAGGGCGCGATCAGCCTGCCGCTGATCCATGACGTGCTGGGCCTGCGGATCGCCGGCCTGATCGACCAGAACGACTTCGACGGCGTGCGCAGCGTGCACGATCCGCTGCGGCCCAGGCAGGTCACCAGCGCGGTGCGCGCCAGCCTCGCCTTCAAGCCCAACGACCGGGTGAGCGGGGCGCTCACCTGGCAGCACCTCGACCACACCCTGACCAGCTTCGAACAGGTGATCGGGCCGGGGAAAGGGAACGCGGTCAATCCGCCGCTCGCGCCCGAGGACCGCGCCGCGGTGATCGACGGGACCAACAGCGTGCGCCAGCACACCGACGTCGTGACGGCGCAGCTGGACGCCGACTTCTCCGGCCGCCACGTGACCTACATCGGCTCCTACCAGCGGTTCGCCAACTTCAACCGGATGCCGCAGGACCTCGGCGACGTCCTGCCCGGCATCGAGGTCTACCAGACCGGCCGCGCCCGACAGGAGATCACCACCCAGGAGCTGCGGCTCTCATCGGATCCGAAGCCCGGGCGGATCCTCGACTACACCGTCGGCGGCTACTACCAGTGGACGCAGAACAGCGGCCTGATTCAGCAGGTGGGCGCCTTCCTGCCCGGCGCCTTCGGCCCGCCGGCCCCGCTCGGCCAGCCGCAGCCGTTCGACCTCGCCGCCTACGACCCGCGCTACGCCGCGCCGATCCTGATCGACCTGCCGGGCAGCGCGCTGGAGGCGTCGATCTTCGGCAGCATCACCCTGCACATCGGCGACAAGACCGAGCTGAGCGGCGGCGCCCGGCATATCTTCGCCATGCAGAA
>CBJNAS010000368.1:0-3685 GCA_966434565.1 uncultured Phenylobacterium sp. | reverse complement strand
TAGGCTCGGAACGCGTCGAAATCCTGCGCCATGTGCGGATCATCCCAGCACATCCCCTCGATCATGGTGTGGCCCACCGAGGAGACGGTGATCACGTGCGGCTGGTCCGATCGCTGCAGCAACGGCTGCAGTTGGTCAGTGAGCAGGAAGGGCGCCAGGTGATTGACCGCAAACGTGGCCTCGAAGCCGTCAGGCGTCAGGACGCGACGATCGAGATGGACGCCCGCGTTGTTGACCAGCACGTCGATTTTTTCAGTCACCTCGGCGATTTTCGCGGCCGCGTCCGTGACCGCTCGCATTGAGAGAAAATCGGCCTCGACCCATGTGACGACGCTCGCGGGGACCGCCTTCGCGAGCTCGTCGGCCTTGTGCGAAATCCGCTTCGGGTCCCGCCCCATCGCCACCAGGCGAAACCCGGCGCGCGCCAGCCCGCAGGCGGCGGCGAAACCGATTCCAGACGTGGCGCCAGTCACGACGGCGACGGGCGCATCCGTGCTCAGCTGACCCAATTGTGCCCCCAATCGCTGCCGCGCGTGGTTTCGAAGACAATGTGATCCTTCCAGTCCACGCGCTTGCCGCCGACACCGTATTCGAGCGCGAAGCCGCCGGGCGTCTGGACGTAGAACGAGATCATTTCGTCGTTAACGTGCCGGCCGAGCGTTGCGACCATGGGGATCTTGTGCGCCTGGATGCGATCCAGGCAGCGCCCGACATCATCCAGAGACGCCACCTCCAGCATCATGTGGATGCATCCGCCTGGAACCTCGAGTTCACCCAAAGCCAGACTATGCTGTCGCGGGTTGTCGCAATGCAGGAAGTTAATCCGCGCGCGCCCGCCGCCGGGCGAAGGAATATGGAGAATGTCGGAAAGCTGAAAACGCCCCGGCTTCGTCCAAAAGGCCGTGGCGGCGTCAAAACGTGGACCGACGGCGGCGAGCACCACGTGGCCCAGCCCCATCCCTTCCGTGACGAATCCGCTCACGCCGACCGGCGAGACGAAGGGGGTGAAATCCGAAATCGGCCCCCAGGCGATCTCGTGCCGGTGCCCAGCAGGATCTTCGAAACTGAAATAGTCCTGAACCTTGCGAAGCTCCGCGCCATCTGCATCACCGTTCTGGATGGCGACCTCTTCACGTTGCAGGGCGTCACGCGCCTCGACGAAATCGCGTTCGCTCGCCACGAACCAACCGCTCGCGACAAGTCCAGCGGGCCGGCCCGGCAGCACGGCGATACGGAACGCGCGCGGATCGATCTTCAGGTACAAGGCGCCCGCCGGCCCGGACGCCGCCATGGCGCCGATGACTTCGGTTCCGAACGTCCGCCACTGCGCGACATCAGGGGCGCCGACAAGCACATAACCAAGCTCGACGATATTCATGCGCTTCTCCTGTGCGCGGCTAAATCGGGACGGTGACGGTGTCTTGGCCGGCGCGCAGGACGCGGCCAGGATGGGCGCCGGTGAACTCGCCATCCCGAATGACGGACGCGCCGTTGACGATGACATCGCGCACGCCCACGGCATCGCAGTACAAGCGCGCATGTCCGCCCGGCAGATCGCTGCGGCTGTAGATCGGACCGGCGTCGATCGTGTCCGGATCGAAGATCACCAGGTCCGCGTAAGCTCCCGGCTTGAGGGTCCCCCGATCCTTCAGACCGAAGACCGCTGCGGGCAGACCCGTGATGCGGTGGACCGCTTCCTCGAGCTCCAGGAAGCGCCTCACCCTCACACCTTCGCCTAACAATTGCGAAGAGAAGGCGAAGGAGTCGATCATGTCGAGATGGGCGCCCGCGTCGGACCCGCCGATCAGCGCGCGCGGGTCGCGCCAGGCGGCGGCGCGCATCCGCCAGCTCTCCTCATCTGCGCTGGTCAATCCGGGCATGAACCGCGTTTGCAAGTCTTCTTCGATCGCCAGGTCGAGCAGGGTGTCCAGTGGCGGCTTGTTGAGGCGCGAGGCCAAGGCGCCGACGGTGACCCCATTCAGCTCGCGATGCTCCGGGAGCGCCGTCTCGATGATCCGCCATCTGCTCCAATCGTTGAGCGCGCCATAGCCGGCCGCTCGCTCGGAGTGCATCTCGCTGTTCATGCGCTGGCGAACGGCAGGGTCGGCCAGTTCTCGCTTGCGATCGGCGTGCGGCAGGCTCATCACCTCGCGCCAGCCGGGGAAGGCGTCCAGGACCATGCCCGCAGCGAAGCTCAGGACCAGCGAGGGGGGCCTCGGCGCGACCAGGGCGATGACCTTGCCGCCGCGTTCGGCGGCGTAGTCGCTGGCGCGGAGCTGCGCCTCGGAAATCTCCGGGCAGCTGGAATTTGGAGACAATAGATTCCAGTTGATCGACCGGCCAGCGGCCTTCGACATGGCCGCCATCCGCTCCAGGACCTCATCGCTGAATCCGCTCGAAGGATCGGCGACCATCTCGAGGTAGGTCCCCTCGAACCGGCCAGCGACCGCGGCCAAGGCCACGTACTCGTTGGTTTGTGCGTGGCGGGACGGCACGGGAGCGCCGTTCCCATCATTATGGGTGGGCGACATCGTCGTGGAGAAGCCGAGCCCGCCTTCCGCGATGGATTTCGCGAGCAGCGCCTCCATCGCCTCGAGGTCGGCAGGCGTGGCCTCCCCGCCCACGGCTCGCGCGCCCATCACCGCGCGCCGCAGGGCGGAGTGACCGACGAGGAAGCCCGCGTTGATCGCCAGCCGGCCGTCCAACCGATCGAGGTATTCGCCGAACGAGGTCCAATCCCACGGGACGCCCAGTTTCAGACTGTCGAGCGGCATTCCCTCGACGCGGGCGAGCATTTCCTGCAGGTAGACGGCGTCGTCCGCGCGGCCGCTCAACGGGGCTATGCTGAACCCGCAGTTGCCCGCCAGAACCGTTGTCACCCCGTGGTTGCTGGAGGGCGACAGCTTCGGATCCCAGAAGGCCTGCGCGTCGTAGTGCGTGTGCACGTCGATGAAGCCTGGGGCGACGACCATCCCGCCAGCGTCGATCTCGGCGGCTGCAGGACCTAGACCTTCGCCGATTTCGACGATGCGGCCGTTGAGAATGGCCACATCAGCTTCGAACGCCGAGGCCCCGGTGCCGTCAACGACGCGTCCTCGACGCACCACCAGATCGAACACGGCGCTTCTCCCTTTGGCGAAACGATAGCAAGGCCAAACACGGGCGATATCGTCCGATCAGACGGGCGCCGCAGACAGGGAAAGGCTTCCGAACACCAGCCGCGCTGGCTGGTCTGGGACGCCTCGTCCCGCCTGCCACCGGCGCAGCCGTGGCTCAGAGTTCGTCCTCGAAGGCGACCGGGAGGATTACTGCATTCGGCCCCTGGCCGGCCGTCATCCAGGCCTGCTCGATCGCCGCGCGCGCATCCTCCCCATCCTGTACGGCGCGACATGGAACGCCGAAGCCTTCGAACAGCTGAGACACCGTCGGGCCCATGCGCCGAAGATCCATATTGGAATAGCTCGGGCGTTGAGGCCGGGCGTTCGGCCCCAGCCGCTGGACGTACATGCGCTCGAAGTAGCGTGTCGAGCCGTAGCCGCCATTGTCCAAAACCACGAACGTGATCGGAAGCTTCTCCACCACGGCGGTCCAGAGGCCGTGCAGGCCGAAACGCAGCGCGCCGTCCCCCAGGACGCAGGTGACCGGCTCGCCCGAGGCGAGCGCGACCCCGACCGATGCGCCGGTG
>CBJNAS010000367.1:0-3695 GCA_966434565.1 uncultured Phenylobacterium sp. | reverse complement strand
ATGTCCGGGCCCTCGGCGAGCAGGCGGGAAAAGCCAATCACGCCGTTCAGAGGGGTGCGCAGCTCGTGGCTCATGTTGGCCAGGAAGTCCGCCTTGGCCTCGTTCGCCGTCTCGGCCGCTTCCTTGGCCGCGGACAGCATGTCGTTGAGCTTCTCGAGCTCGAGATTGGCCTCCAGCAGATGCCGCTGGCTTTCGCGCAGCGCGCGGTAGGCCTCGTCGCGCTGGATCCGCGAGACATGGGCGGCCGAGTGGCTGCGCACGCGCGCGATCAGCTCGATCGGATCCGGCAGCTTGACCAGGTAGTCGCTGGCCCCGAGCCGGAAGGAGTCGCTCTTCACCGTCGCTTCCTCGCGGGTGGAGAGCATCACCACAGGCACCGTCATCGTTTCCGGACAGGCGCGATACTGGCGCAGCAGATCCAGGCCGCTGACGCCGGGCATGATCAGGTCCTGCAGGATCACCGTCGGCCGAAAGTCCCGGGCGACCTCCACGGCCAGCTCCGGCCTGGGGCAGAAATGGAACTCGACCCGCGCGTCCTGCAACAGCGCTCGGCGAATAGCCTCGCCGATCAGCGGCTGGTCGTCGACCAGCAGCACCCGGATCGGGGCTGCGTCTTCCCGAAGGGTCTCGTCGCGGTCCGGCCCGTTCATGGCAGGCCTCCTCTCGCATAGGCGGGAAACGCCAGGAGCAGCCTCGGCGCGATGCGGTCCAGAGGCAGGATCTCGCTCGCCGCGCCGGCCGCCGCGGCGGCCTTCGGCATGCCGTAGACGGCGCTGGTCGCCTGGTTCTGGGCGATCGTCAGCCGCCCCTTGCGTCGCATCGCCATGAGGCCCTCCGCGCCGTCGGAGCCCATGCCGGTGAGCACGACCCCGGCGGCCGCGCCGCGCCAGTTCCTGCAGAGGCTGTTGAAGAAGACGTCGATCGAGGGACGGTAGGCCAGGCTGGCCGGTTCCTGGGTGTAGCCGAACCGTCCGCCCGGCCTCAGCACCAGATGGCCTCCGGCCCCGGCCAGGAACACCGCCCCGGGACATGGCGCATCCCCTGCATCGGCGATGCGCACCGGGAGCGGCGACTGCTGCGCCAGCCATTCGGCCATGCCTGGCACGAAGCGCTCGTCCAGGTGCTGCACGATGATCAGGGCGAACGGGAACCCGCCGCGAAGCCCGTCGAGCAGGACCGCCAGGGCGGCGGGCCCTCCGGCGGAGGCGCCCACGGCGACCAGCGGGACCAGGGATGCGGCGGAATCCGGCGTCATGCGGCCTTGCCGATCAGGTCGACCACGGCGTTCAGCAGGCCGTCGTCCTGGAAGCTGCCCTTGGTGAGGTAGTAGTCGGCGCCGGCCTCCAGGCCGCGGCGGCGGTCGTCCTCGCGATCCTTGTAGGACAGGATCACCACCGGCAGCGAGCTGAGATTGGCGTCCCGGCGGATCATCTCCACCAGCTCGATGCCGTCCATGCGCGGCATGTCCACGTCGGTCACGACCAGGTCGAACCGGCTGCCGCGGACGCAGGCCCAGGCGTCCATGCCGTCGACCGCCACCTGCACCTCATAGCCGTGGTGGTCCAGAAGCTTGCGTTCGAGCTCCCGCACCGTCAGGGAGTCGTCGACCACGAGGATGCGCTTGCGGCGATCCTGGATCGCGCAGCCCGCCTCCACCTTCGCCAACCGGTCGGCCTCGACGAGCCGCTCGATCGAGCGGATCAGGTCCTCGACGTCGATGATCAGCACGATCTCCCCGTCGGCCGTCAGCGCCGCGGCGCTGACGTCGCGCAGCTTGCCGAGCCGCGGATCCAGCGGCTGCACCACCAGCTCCGCCCCGCCCAGGAAGCGGTCGACAGCCAGTCCGTAGACCTCGCGACCGTCGCCGAGCACGATGATCGACAGCAGCTCGTCGTCGTTCGCCGCCGCATCGCCGTCCAGCACCTGGCGGGCGCTGACGAGGCCGATCTGGCGGCCCTCGAAGGCGAAATGCTGCCGCCCCTGCAGGGTCTGGATCTCGCCGCGCGGGACCTTCAGCACGCGCACCAGCTGGGCCAGCGGGAAGGCGTACGGCTCCCCGGCGATCTCGGCGATCAGGCCGCGCACGAAGGACAGGGTCAGGGGCAGCTGGAGCTGAAAGCGCGTGCCGCGGCCAGGCTGGGTGGTCACGCGCACCTGTCCGCGAACCTGCTTAAGCATGTCGCGCACAGCATCCAGCCCGACGCCGCGACCGGAGATCTCCGTCACCTCGCGCTTCAGGGTGAAACCGGGCAGGAAGAGGAATTCGAGCAGCTCGGCCTCGCTCAGGCGATCGATCGTGTCGAGCACGGCGAGGCGGCGCTCGACCACCGCCGCGCGCAGGCGCGCCAGGTCGATCCCGCGGCCATCGTCGGCTACGGTGATCTGCAGGACGCCGCCGGCGTGGCAGGCTTCGAGGCGCACGATCCCCTCGGCGGGCTTGCCCGCCGCGAGCCGTTCCGCCGGCGCTTCGAGACCATGGTCGATGGCGTTTCGCACAAGGTGGGTGAGGGGAGCTTCCAGCCGCGCCAGGATGTCCCGGTCCACCTGGGTGGTCGCGCCTTCGATCATCAGCCGGGCCTGCTTGCCGAGCGAGCGGGCGAGGTCCCGGGTCATCCGCGGCAGGCCGCCGGCCCCGTCGCGAAAGGGCTGCATCCGGCACGCCAGGGCCTGATCATAGAGCCGGTTCGCCGTGCGCGTGTTGCGCCGCTCCGCCTGCTCCAGGTCGGCCAGCCGCTCGTTCAGATAGGCTTCGCAGCTGCGGATGCGCCGGCGAGCCTCGGCGGCCGTCGCGGCGAGCACGCCTTGGGGCTCGCCACGGACGACGCTCTCCGCGAGCGCCTCGACGGTCTGGGCGGTCTCCTGTTGCAGCAGCCTCAGGCGGGCCAGCGCCTGGCCGAGGGGTTGCAGCTGGCGCGACTCGACGAGGACCTCCCCGGCGAGGCCTACGAGCCGGTTCAGGTTGTCCACCGCCACCCGCAGCGAACGGTCGGTGCGCGAGGCTTCAACCTGCGCCTTGTCGACCTGGGCCGTGTCGACCTGGGCCGTATCGGGCGGCAGTTCCTCCAGCTCGCCGGTCCACGCCTCCACGGGCGCCGGCAGGCCAGCCGGTCGCTCTGTGAGGAGCTTGCCGAGGTCGGCCACCACCGCATCGACCTGTCGGCCGACGGTCACGCGGCCGGTGGGGGCTGCGGCGGCGGTCATGAGGTCGACCGCCTTCAAGAGGACGTCGATCGCGCACTGGTCGAGCCGCACGCGGCCCTGCTGGGCGGCGACGAACAGGTCCTCCATGGCGTGCGCCAGCTCCACGGCGCTGTCGGCATGCACGACCCGGGCGGCGCCCTTCAGCGAATGGGCCGCGCGCATGCAGGCCTCGAGGTCCTCGGACCCGTCGGGGCGACGCTCCAGGGCGAGCAGGCCGGAGGTGAGCACCTTGACCTGACTCTCGGCCTCGGCCTGGAACAGCTCGCTCAGCGACAGCTGGCTGAGGTCTTCGCTCATGCCAGGCTCCGGTTCAGGGCCTCGGCCAGGCGAATGCCGTCGAGCCGGCCGACCACCCGGCCCGACCAGGCGAGCAGCGCGTCGGCGAAGCCGGAGGCGGCGCGCGGCGCCGTGGCGGGCAGGGCTTTCAACTCGTGCGCCTCATAGGCTTGCAGCGTGCGGACCTCGTCGACGGGAAAGGCGACGCGCCCCTCGGG
>CBJNAS010000366.1:0-3717 GCA_966434565.1 uncultured Phenylobacterium sp. | reverse complement strand
TGGCCCTTCTCGCCGGCCATCAGCAGGAACGAGCCCATCGAGGCCGCCATGCCGAGGCACAGCGTGATCACCGGGCTCTTGATGTACTGCATGGTGTCGTAGATCGCGAGACCCGACGTCACGATCCCTCCGGGGGAGTTGATGTACATCTGGATCTCTTTCTTCGGGTTTTCCGCCTCCAGGTGCAGCAGCTGGGCGCAGATCAGCGAAGCCATGCCGTCCTCGACCGGGCCGGCCAGGAAGACGATCCGGTCCTTCAGCAGGCGGGAGAAGATGTCGTAAGCGCGCTCGCCCCGGCTCGTCTGCTCGACGACCATCGGCACGAGGCCCAGCGCGGTTGTGACAGGGTCACGCATATGGAGGCGGTCCTTCTGGAATCTCTGGCGGACCTGCCGAGCGGCCCGCCTGCCTTGGATATCGCGCGCCCCAGGGTCCCGCGCAAGGCGGCTTGGATGACGCGGCCCTGCTTTCCGCTTGATCCCGCCCCGCCCGCGGTCAAGCTCCGCGTCGGGACAGGGGAGGAAGCGGTATGCGGAGCATCACTCTGGCGGGGTTCGCCGTGGCGGCGGCCCTGGCTGCAACTGGCGCGTCCGCCGCGCCGGCCGCCCGCGACGAGGCCCTCTGGCAGGCCGCCCAGGCCGCGCGGGCCGACCAGCTCACCCTGCTCGAGCAGCTGGTCGACATTGATTCAGGCACCGGCGACGTCGACGGCGGCCGCCGGGTGGCTGGCATTCTCGCGCCGCGGCTGGCCGCCCTCGGCATGAAGGTCGAGACGATTCCGGCGGAGGCGCCCGGCCTGCCGGAAAACCTGGTGGCGACCCTGGACGGACGTGGCCGCGGGCGGATCCTGCTCATCGCCCACATGGATACGGTGTTCGGGCCGGGCACGGTGGCTAAGCGGCCGTTCCGCACGGACGAGACCCACGCCTACGGACCGGGCGTGGCCGACGAGAAGGGCGGCGTGGTCGAGGGGCTCTACGCGATCAAGCTGCTGCGCGACCGGGGCTTTGCCGACTTCCAGCGAATCACCTTCCTGATCGAGACCTCCGAGGAGCGCGGCTCGCCCGGCACGCTGGGCCTGATCCGCAAGCTGCTGGCCGACGCCGACGTCGAGCTCAACCTGGAGCCCGGCGATCCGCCCGACGTGCTGACCGTCTGGCGCAAGGGCTCGACCACCTTCCACGTCCGCGTCAAGGGCCGGGCCGCCCACGCCGGCGTCGCGCCAGAGCAGGGCCGCAACGCCGCTCTGGAGCTGATCCACCAGATCGAGGCCGACGACCTGTTCCCCAAATCGGGGCCGGGCCTGACGGCGAACCTGACGATCCTGAACGCCGGAACCCGCGCCAACATCATCCCCGAGGCGGCTGAGGCGCAGATCAACGTGCGGGTCCGCGACAAGGCCGATTTCGACCGCGTCGAGCAGGTCTTGCGGGCCAACAGCGCCAAGACGGTGATCCCGGACACCACGGTCACGGTGGAGCGCGAGGGCGCCTATCCGCCCCTGCCCTCGAACCCGGCGACGGAGGCCCTGGCCGACCGCGCCCAGGCGATCTACGCCGGCCTCGGCCTGACGCTTGCGCGCGGCGGCAACGGCGGCGCCTCGGAATCGGCGCTGGCCGCCGAGGCGGGCGTCCCGGCGCTGGACGGGCTGGGACCCGTGGGCGGCGGCTTCCATTCGGAGTCGGAATATCTTGAGCTCGCCTCCGTCACGCCCAGGCTCTACATGCTTGGCCGTCTCCTGATGGAGCTCGGGCGCGACCCGCCCCCGCGCAGCCGCTGAGCCGGGGCCAGCCGGCCCCGAACCCGAAATTCGAAGGTCCTCCCGGGACCTGATCGCTGTTCAGCAAAGTTCTTGGGTTGAGATGAGCGCCGACCCTGCCATCTGATGGGGCCGAAGGCGGAGTGATTCTTCAGCGTGAAGACAGGAGAGAGGCTCCGGTTACTCGACACGAACGGGCGGCGTGCACGTGCAATCTTGGGAACCCAGGTCCGCCTTCGCACGCTCAAGCTTCGGTCACAGAAGGGTCATATGGCATGGTGCAATATGCGGTGACGCTCAAGGACGGCGACTGGACCGTCTTCTGTGACGGTCGGCCGTTGGAGCACGGAATGTCGCGCTCGGCTGCGATCCAGATGGCCAAGGACCTGGCGTTCGACGCCGAGGAGCGCGGCGACACCGTCGAGCTCCTGATCCAGGGCTATTATGGCGAGATGTCGCGGCGGCTGACCGGCGGCGGGGAAGACTAGGCCACGGCCCGAACGCCCCCTAGTCAGCTTCGCTGACAGCTCCCCCGCAAGCGGCGGAGCATCCTGACCCCAGAACCTCCACCGCGAAAGCGGGGGAGATGGATCGCACCGCCAGGCGCGAGACGGAGGGGGCGTTCTGACGGAGGAAGCGGTCTGACGCCCGCTCAGCCGCGGCGGGCGGCCGCCTTGGCGTCGCGCTTGGCGCGGGCTTCGGCCTTCGCCGCCGCCTTGCGATCCTTGCGCTCCTGGCGCTTCAGCTCGAGCTGCAGCTGCTCGTCGTTCTCGATCGCCGCCCGGCGCTCCGCCTCCGCCGCCTCGGCGCGAAGGCGCGCCTCCTCCTTCTCGACGACGCGGCGCGCGCGCACCTCCTCGAGCTCGCGCGCCTTCTTCTGTGCGGTGGTCTCGAACACCTCCGGCCGCACCGTCGGCTTCGGCTTCATCTTGGAAAGGAGGGCCTTCCGAGCCTCGGCCTGGGCCGAGAGTCGTTCGGAGAAGCCCCCGATCTTCGGTTCTCGCATCATCTATCGTTCGCTTGCATCGCGCCCGGGGCACCCCGGCCTACCTCGGTTGCGGCCTCCGCAGACGATCTAGGCCGCGGTGAAGAACTGCTCGATCTCGATCTTCGCGTTTTCCAGGCTGTCGGAGCCGTGGACGGAATTCTCGCCCACGCTTTCCGCATAGAGCTTGCGGATGGTGCCGTCGGCGGCCTGGGCCGGATTGGTCGCGCCCATCACTTCGCGATAACGGGCCACCGCGCCTTCGCCTTCCAGCACCTGCACCACGACCGGAGCCGAGGTCATGAACTCGACCAGCTCGCCGAAGAAGGGGCGCTCCTTGTGCACCTCGTAGAACTTCTCGGCCTGGGCGCGGCTCATGCGGATGCGCTTCTGCGCCACGATGCGCAGGCCGGCGTCCTCGATCACCGCATTGACCTTGCCGGTCAGGTTCCGACGCGTCGCGTCCGGCTTGATGATCGAGAAGGTGCGTTCGGTCATGTCTCTCAGGTCTTCGCTTGCTGGGGAGGTGGTGTGTGCGGCGGACCGCGAAGTGGCGCGCTCTATAGCCTCAAGGCCTTCGCTAGCCAAGGCGGTCCGGGGATATATCGCCCCTCGGATGCGACGCGGCGATGACGCCTGGGACCGCATCTGATATGCACCGCGGCGATCAGGGCGGCGGCGCGGCTCAAAAACTCCTGATCTCCTCCCCTCCCGCAGTTCCGGCGAGCGCGACGGCGTGCGCCGGTCTTCCGACTGATCCTCCCGCATGCTGCAGATCAACGACCTGACCTTCGACGCCTGGGGCCGCCGGTTCTTCGACCAGGCCACCGTCAACGTGCCGAAGGACGCCAAGGTGGGGCTCGTCGGCCGCAACGGCGTCGGCAAGTCGACGCTCTTCAAGCTGATCCTCGGCAAGCTCCAGGCCGGCGGCGGCGATATCGCCCTGCCCCGCCAAGCGCGCATCGGCTCGGTG
>CBJNAS010000365.1:0-3721 GCA_966434565.1 uncultured Phenylobacterium sp. | reverse complement strand
GTCACCACCCCGTCCTCGACGATCATCGAATAGCGCTGCGAGCGCTCGCCCATGCCGAAGCCCTTGGCGTCCATGACGAGGCCGATGGCGCGGGTAAAGTCGCCGCTGCCGTCCGCCAGCATGACGATGTCCTCGCCCACTGCCTGGTCCTCGGCCCAGGCGCGCATGACGAAGGCGTCGTTGACGGAAAGACAGGCGATCACGTCGATCCCCTTGGCCTTGATCTCGCCCGCCTTCTGCTTGAAGCCCGGCAGGTGCTTGGCCGAGCAGGTCGGCGTGAATGCGCCCGGCACGGCGAACAGGGCGACGCGCTTGCCTTTGAAGAAGTCGTCGGTCTTGACCGGCTTCGGCCCCTCGGCCGTCGCTTCGGTGAGCGTAACGCTCGGCAGCTTGTCTCCAACCTTGATGGTCATGCCCGTTCCTCCTGGCGTTTCCGAGCCTGGCACATAGCGACAACTCGGCGCGCTTCAACCACGCTCACGCGATCGGTGCTTGAAAGGCGGCCGATTGCGGCCAAATCTCCTGTCGATGGATCACGGCTTCTTCTCGGGTCAGCTCCTGATCGCCATGCCGGGCATATCGGACCCGCGCTTCGAGCGGGCCCTGATCCTGATCTGCGCCCACGACGAGCACCACGCCATGGGCATCGCCGTGAACCAGCCGGTGGAGGGGCTGAGCGTCCCTGACCTGCTGGAGCGGCTGGAGATCAAGTCGGAGATCAACGCCCCTCCAGACCTGGTGATGCTGGGCGGCCCAGTGGAGCGTGAGCGCGGCTTCGTCCTGCACACCAACGATTATTGCGGTGAGCACTCGATCGAGGTGGCCGACGGCCTGACGCTCACCGCCACCCGCGACATCCTGGAGGCGCTGGCCGACGGCGGCGGCCATCCCCGCCGCGCCATCCTGGCGCTCGGCTACGCCGGCTGGGGCGCCGGCCAGCTGGAGAACGAGATCAAGGAGAACGTCTGGCTGACCTGCGACGCCGACGAGTCCTTGATCTTCGGCCACGACTACGCGGCCAAATGGACCCGGGCGCTGGCCAAGCTGGGCGTCGATCCCGAGCGGCTCAGCTCCGCGGCGGGACGAGCTTAGAATAGAACCACGGACATCACGGAAAGCGGCAATTGTCTACGTGGCAAAGCACCATTGTTGATGACCTTCATCCCACCGCCCGACGGGGCCGCCCCGCCAAGTCGCTGGCTTCGATGAAGGCGAGCGCGTCTTCGGGCGAGAGGGCTGGGGCGAAGCTGTAGCCCTGGCCGTAGTGGCAGCCGAGCTCGATCAGGCGGCGAACCGCGGCGGCGTCCTCGACGCCCTCCGCCACCACCTCCAGTGCGAGGTCGCGCCCGAGGCCGAGGATGGAGGAGACGATCTTCGCCGAGCCGGGATCGACCGCCATAGTGCGCACGAAATGGCCGTCGATCTTCAGCGTGTCAAACGGAAGGCGGGTCAGGTAGGACAGCGAGGAGAAGCCCACTCCGAAGTCGTCGAGCGCCAAGCGGTAGCCCAGGGCGCGCAGGTTGTGCAGGGTGAAGACCGCGCGCTCCGGGTCGCGCATCACCTCGCTCTCGGTCACCTCCAGCTTCAGCGCGCCCGGCGGCAGGTCGGCGTGGCGGCGCAGGCCGGCGGCCTCGGCCAGCAGGTCGGGCCGTTCGAGCTCGCCCGCCGAGAGGTTGATCGCCACCGTCAGCTCCGCGGCCGAGGCCCGGGCGCTGCGCCAGGCCGCGAGCGTCTCGGCCGCCGCCCGCCGCATCATCACGCCCAGCTCGCCCATCAGGCCGAGCTCCTCCACCAGCGGAAGGAACTGGCCGGGCGCGAGCAGGCCGCGCCTGGGATGGCGCCAGCGCGCCAGCGCCTCGAAGCCGGCGAGCGCGCCGGTCCCCAGCCGCAGGATCGGCTGGTAATAGGCGACCAGCTCGCCGCGACCGATCGCCCCTTCGAGCTCGGATTCCAGCGCCAGGCGCGAGAGCCCGTCCCCGCCCGCCGGCGTCGCCGGCCTGGGCCCACGGCCGCGCGTCGCCTCGACGGCCAGCTCGGCGCGGCGCAGCAGCTCGACGGCTTCGGGCGCGTCGAGGCCCCCGTCAGCCTCCACCACGCCAAGCGACAGCTTCGGATGGATGTCGAAGCCGGCGATCTTCAGCGGCCGCTCGAGCTCGCGGCGCAGGGCCTCCGGCGCGGGGGCTTCGGACGCCGGGCAGAGGGCGGCGAACTCGTCCTCGCCGATCCGCGCCACCAGCGCCTGCGGCAGGGCGGCGGCGAGCCGCGAGCCCAGGGCGGCCAGCACCAGGTCGGCGCGCTCGTGGCCGAGCGCCGCGTTGAGCCGGCGCAGGCGGTCGAGGTCGGCGACGACCAGCCGCTGGGCGCCTTGCGCTTGCAGCCGCTCGCGCGCGGCGCGGATGAAGCTATTGCGGTCGAGCAGGCCGGTGAGGCTGTCGCGGTCGCCGGCGGCGAAGCGGGTCTCGGACGCCAGCACGCCGACGGCGCGGCCGCCCTCCAGCCAGCGGCCGCGCCAGACGCAGGCCTCGGCCCCGCGGAGGCGAAGCCGCACCATGACCTCCGCGCCGGCCGCGCGGACTTGCAGCAGCTCGTCGGCCTGGTGCCGGTCGGCGGGAAGCACCAGGGCGCGCAGCGCCGCGGAGGAGCAGTCGGGGGCGAGCGGCGCCAGGCCCAGTGGGCGCACCGCGCCGGTCAGCTGCAGGCGATCGTCGTCCGGTGTCCACGCCCAGAGCGCGCTTTCGCCGGCGCCGAGCGCGGCGAGCGCCGTGGAGACGTCCCAGATCCAGCCTGCCTCGCTCAGACCGACACCCCCAGGTCCGGGCCGTCCGCCGCGCCGAAGGGCGAGACGAGGCCGAACAGCACATGGTCTCGCCAGACGCCGTTAATTTTCAGATAAGCCTTGGCGTAGCCCTCCTCTAAGAAGCCGGCCTTGGCGAGCAGCCGGCGCGAGGGGCCGTTCTCCGGGATGCAGGCGGCCTCCAGCCGGTGCAGGCCGAGCGTGCGGAAGCCGAATTCGCAGACCGCCCGGACGGCGGCCAGGGTGAACCCCTGCCGGGTGAAGGGACGGCCGCACCAATAGCCGATCGAGCCCATTTGGGCGACGCCGCGGCGGACGTTTGAAAGGGTGATGCCGCCGGTAAGCGCGTCGTCCGCCGCGCGGAAGACGAAGAAGGGATAGGCGACGCCGAGGTCACGGTCGCGGGCGTAGGCGCTCAGCCGCCGCCGGAACGCCGTGCGGGTCAGGTCGTCGGCGGGCCAGGTGGGCTCCCAGGGCTGCAGGAAGCCCTTCGACGCTGCCCGCAGGTCGCGCCACTCGGCATAGTCCGCGGCCCGGGGCGCGCGCAGATAGACGCCCTCGCGTTCCAGGCGAAGGCCGCTGTCCAGCGAGATCCAGTCGAGCAGGGCCATGGCGAGGGAGGGTGTTGCATTTGACGCCACGGTTCAAGGTGGGCCGAACGCCCCTCGGCCCGCCATGCTGACGGCTCCCCCGCGGGGGGGGAACCTCTCGGCATTTCTCCCGCACGCATCGCCCCGGCGAAACCGGCGCAATATCGGCGCCCACGTTTCAGGATTGTGGCCGGCTGTGTGCGGCAGATCTGTCACGTTCCCGGAAAGTGCAATGAAAACATGATGATATACATTCTCGACCCAGCCTTGACGCACCGCACACCGCTCTATAGGTTCCGCGCGACTTTCGAAGCCCCGCCGCGGCGGCGACGTCGTG
>CBJNAS010000364.1:0-3726 GCA_966434565.1 uncultured Phenylobacterium sp. | reverse complement strand
CTGATGGACGCCAAGGCGATCATCGAGGGCGGCCGCGCCTTCCTGCTGTGGACCGGCCTGCACGGCGACCTCGCCCGCGTCAGCCCCGAGGCGGCGGCGCGCGAGAAGGGCCAGGACTACATGGCCCTGCTCACCCCGGTGCTGAAGGCCTTTCTCACCGACCGCGGCTTCCTGATCTGCTCCGACGCCGTGCAGGTGCACGGCGGCGCGGGGTTCACGGAGCACTTCCCGGTGAGCCAGAACCTGCGCGATTCCCGCATCGCCATGATCTACGAGGGGACCAACGGCGTGCAGGCGCTCGACCTCGTGGGGCGCAAGCTCGCCGCCAACGGCGGCCGCGCGGTGATGAGCTTCTTCGCCGAGGTCGACGCCTGGGTGGACGCCCACGCCGGCGATCCGGTCCTGCAGCCCTTCGCCGAGGGGCTCGCCAAGGCCAAGGGCGAGCTGCAGGAGGCGACCATGTGGCTGATGCAGAATGGCATGGCCAATCCGGACAACGCCGGCGCGGCCTCCACCGACTATCTGCACCTTTTCGGCCTGACGGGCCTGGCCTTCGCCTGGGGGCAGATCGCCGAGGCCGCCCAGGCGCGGATCGCCGCGGGCGAGATCGATCCCTTCTATGCCAACAAGCTCACGACCGGGCGCTACTTCCTGGCCCGCGTGCTGCCGGAGACCGCCTCGCGGCTGGCCAAGCTGAAGGCGGGTTCGGAGCTGATGATGGCGCTGCCGGCCGAGGCCTTCTGATGGCGCCGCATCGCGCGATGGTCGACTGGGCGCTGCGGGACGGCGAGGACTTCCCGAAGGGCCGCTACGTCCGCGGCCATGCGGTGGCCTTCGAGCATGGCCCCGAGATCCGCGGCACGGCCTCGGCCCACGTGGTCGGCAACCGCTGGGCCGAGCCGGGGGCGGCCGATCCGGAGCAGCTGCTGGTGGCGGCGATCGCCTCCTGCCACATGCTGAGCTTCCTGCATGCGGCGCGCGAGTCGGGCTTTGTCGTCACGCACTACCGCGACGAGGCCGAGGGGCTGTTGCAGGAGGACGCTGAGGGCCGGATCGCCGTGACCCGCGTCGCGCTCCGGCCGCGGATCGCCTATGCGGGCGAGACGCCCGACGCGCCGATGGTGGCGCAGTTGCACCACCGAGCGCACGAGATGTGCTTTATCGCCAATTCGGTGAAGACGCAGATCGTGGTGGAGGGGTGACGCCCCAGCCCTACGCCTGCACGGCGTAGTCCTTCAGGACCCCCAGCGGCACGATCGCCAGGGTCTCCTCGTGGGTGGCTTCCAGCACCACCTTGGGCGCGGCGCCGGCGTCCAGCGCCTCCTTCCAGCGCGGGCCACAGAGGCACCAGCGGTCGCCGGGCTTCAGGCCGGCGAAGCCGAACTCCGGCCTGGGGGTCGACAGGTCGTTGCCGACCGCCTTGGAGAAGGCCAGGAACTCCGCCGTCATCACCGCGCAGACGGTGTGCATGCCGAGGTCCTCATGGCTGGTTTCGCAGCAACCGTTGCGGAAGAAGCCTGTGAGGGGCTGCGTTGAGCAGGGCTGCAGTTCCTGGCCCAGGACGTTCTTCGCGCCGGCGTCGTAACGGGTGGTCATGCGGCCATTCTAATCGCTAAGAGGGGGCGTCCGCCACGTCCGTGAAGGAGCGCGACTCGCATGAGCGCCCACCGCCCCCGCCGCAGCGCCCTCTACATGCCCGCCTCCAATGCCCGCGCGGTAGAGAAGGCCAGATCACTGCCCTGCGACGTGGTGATCCTGGACCTGGAGGACGCGGTGGCGCCGGAGGCCAAGGCCGAGGCGCGCGCGCTGGCGGTCGAGGCGGTGCGCGCCGGCGGCTTCGGCCTCCGCGAGGTGGTGATCCGGGTGAACGGCCGTGACACGCCCTGGGGGGCCGCCGACCTCGGCGCGGCGGCGGCGGCCGGGGCCGATGCGGTGCTGGTCCCGAAGGTGTCCCAGGCGGCGGACCTGGAGCACTACGCCGCGGCGTTGACGGGGCGCACACGGCTCTGGGCGATGATCGAGACCTGCGCCGCGGTCTTCCAGCTGGAGGCGCTGGGCCGCGCCGCCCCCGCCAACCGCAACGACGTCTGGATCGTCGGCGCCAACGACCTGGTCAAGGAGATGCGCTGCCGTGCGCGGCCCGACCGCGCGCCGCTGGTCCCGGCGCTCTCCCTGACGGTGATGGCGGCGCATGCCAACGGCGTGGCGATCCTCGACGGGGTCTACAACGACATTCCCGACCTGGAAGGCCTCGCCGCCGAGTGCGAGCAGGGCCTCGACCTCGGCATGGACGGCAAGAGCCTGATCCACCCGACGCACGTGGAGACCGCTAACCGCGTCTTCACGCCGGCGGCGGAGGCCGTCGCCTGGGCCCGCGCCGTCGCCGCCGCCTTCGCCGCGCCGGAGAACGCCGGCAAGGGCGTGCTCAAGGTCGAGGGCAAGATGGTCGAGCGGCTGCACCTGGCCGAGGCCGAACGCCTGATCGCGGTCTCGGAGGCGATCGCGGCCAGGGTGGGCTGAGCGCGATGCGCCTGGCCATCGCCGCGAGCTGGGCGCTGGCGGCGGTCTCGGCCGCGCACGCCCAGTCGGCGCCTGCGACAGCGGACGCCGCCTATGACGCGCGCCTGCGCGCCTCGGAGGCCGCAGCCGAGCAATTCCAGGGTCCGCTGGACGGAAGCTGGGTGCTGGAGGGCGAGGGCGGCGGCGCCCTCTTCGCCCTGCAGCTCGCCGACAAGGGCGAGCGGCTGGAGGGGGCGTGGCGCGATCTGCGGCGGCCCGAGTCCGGCGGATCGGGTTTCCTCGACCAGGCCACGCGCACGCCCGCGGGGCTCTCGCTGCGCTTCTCGCCGCCGGGCCAGGCGCCGGTGGATGTCGAGCTCGCGCCAAATCTGCGCGGTCGGGCCGAACAAGCCGGCCGCCGCCTCGCCGTGAGCTTGCGGCGGCCGTCGCCCTGAGGCTCCTCGTGCAATCCGTGTTTTCCGTGGTTCACTAAAGACTATATGCCCAGCGCCCCGCGGGCCGCCGCGAGCGCCGCGTTCAGGGCGGCCGGCTCGTAAGCCAGGGCCGTCCCGCAGCCCCAGACGGGCCCCGGCCAGGCGGGGTCGTCTGGACGGCGGCCGACGATATGGACGTGCAGCTGCGGCGTGACGTTGCCCAGCTGGCCGACGTTGAGCTTGGCGACCGGGCGGCCCAGCGCCTCGCCGACCGCCCGCACCGCGCGCCCGGCCGCCAGGACCTCGTCGATCAGCAGCGCCCGCTGGGCGGGATCCAGGTCCTCCAGCTCGCGGGCGCCGGCGACCCGCGGCAGGAGGACGATCCAGGGGAAGCGCGCATCCGTCTGCAGCCGGGCCTCGCTCAGCGCGAGCTCGCCCAGCAGCTCCGAGGTCGCGAGGAAGGCGGAATCGGGCTCGAACATGACGCCGCTTCAGCACAGCGGGACGGCGAGGCCAAGCGCGCTCACGAAACCTCCGTCTGCGGCATTGCGGCATGGGCCGGCGTGGGCTAGGGGACCGCCACCAAAATTCAGCGACTGGAGCAGTCACATGGCGATCAAGAAGCCGATCCGCGTGGCGGTCACCGGCGCCGCCGGCAACATCGGCTACGCCCTCCTCTTCCGCATCGCCTCGGGCGCCATGCTGGGCCCGGACCAGCCGGTGATCCTGCAGCTGCTCGAGATCCCGACCGAGGGCGCCCAGAAGGCGCTGAAGGGCGTGGCCATGGAGCTGG
>CBJNAS010000363.1:0-3757 GCA_966434565.1 uncultured Phenylobacterium sp. | reverse complement strand
CCTTCGATTCCTACCGGCGCTTCATCCAGATGTACTCGAACGTGGTGCTGGGCCTGGACCACCACATGTTCGAGGAGATCCTCGACGAGCATAAGGACCGCCTCGACATCCACGTCGACACCGGGCTCACCGCCGAGCACTGGGAGGCGGTGGTCGTCGACTACAAGGCCGCCGTCCAGGCCGAGCGGGGCGAGCCCTTCCCGGAGGATGCCAAGGACCAGCTGTGGGGCGCGGTGGGCGCGGTGTTCGCCAGCTGGATGAACGATCGGGCGAAGTTCTACCGGCGCATGCACGACATCCCGGAGAGCTGGGGCACGGCGGTCAACGTCCAGTCGATGGTGTTCGGCAACATGGGCGAGACCTCGGCCACGGGCGTGGCCTTCACCCGCAACCCGTCCACCGGCGAGAACCGGCTCTACGGCGAGTTCCTGATCAACGCCCAGGGCGAGGACGTGGTCGCCGGCATCCGCACGCCGCAGGCGCTGACCCGCGCCGCCCGCGAGGAGATGGGCGATCGCCAGCCCTCCATGGAGGAGGCGCTGCCGGAGGTCTTCGTGCAGTTCAAGCAGGTCGTGGAAAAGCTCGAGACGCACTACCGCGACATGCAGGACATCGAGTTCACCGTCGAGCAGGGGCGTCTCTACATGCTCCAGACTCGTAACGGAAAGCGCACCGCCAAGGCCGCGCTGAAGGTCGCCGTCGACCTCGCCAGCGAAGGCCTGATCACCCGGGACGAGGCGGTCATGCGCGTAGAGCCCGCTTCGCTCGACCAGCTGCTGCACCCGACCATCGATCCGGCGAGCCCGCGGGACGTGATCGCCGTCGGCCTGCCGGCCTCGCCGGGCGCGGCCACCGGCAAGGTGGTCTTCACCGCCGAGGAGGCCGAGCGGCTGGGCGGCTCCGGCGAGGCCGTGATCCTGGTGCGCGAGGAGACCAGCCCTGAGGACATCCGCGGCATGGACGCCGCCCGCGGCGTGGTCACCGCCCGCGGCGGCATGACCAGCCACGCCGCCGTGGTCGCCCGCGGCATGGGCCGGGCCTGCGTTTCCGGCGCAGGCGAGATCCACATCGACCAGAGGGCGCTGGAGTTCCACGCCCGCGGCAAGACCATCAAGGCGGGCGACGTCATCACCATCGACGGCTCCACCGGCGAGGTGCTGGTGGGCGCGGTGAAGATGATCGAGCCGGAGCTCTCCGGCGACTTCGCCACCCTGATGGGCTGGGCCGACGCGGTGCGCCGGCTGAAGGTGCGCGCCAACGCCGAGACCGCGCTGGACGCCAAGACCGCCCGTCAGTTCGGGGCGGAAGGCATCGGGCTCTGCCGCACCGAGCACATGTTCTTCGATCCCGACCGGATCGCCGCCGTGCGTGAGATGATCCTGGCCGACGATGAGGCCGGCCGCCGAGCGGCGCTGGCCAAGATCCTGCCGATGCAGCGCCAGGACTTCGTCGAGCTGTTCTCCATCATGGAGGGCCTGCCGGTCACCATCCGCCTGCTCGACCCGCCGCTGCACGAGTTCCTGCCGCACTCGGAGGAGGACGTGGCCGCGGTCGCCGAGGCCACCGGGCTGGACGCCGCCAAGCTGCTGCGCCGGGCCCAGGAGCTGCATGAGGTGAACCCGATGCTGGGCCACCGCGGTTGCCGCCTGGGCGTCTCCTATCCGGAGATCTACGAGATGCAGGTGCGCGCCATCATCGAGGCGGCCTGCGAGATCGCCGCGGCCGGCAAGCCCGCGCCGATTCCGGAGATCATGCATCCGCTGGTCGCCAAGGGCGAGGAGATGAAGTTCCTCAAGTCCCTGACCGACCGCGTGGCGCGGCAGGTGATCGCCGAGAAGGGCCAGGTCATCGAGTACAAGGTCGGCACGATGATCGAGCTGCCGCGCGCCGCCATCCGCGCCGGCGACCTGGCGGAGAACGCCGAGTTCTTCTCCTTCGGCACCAACGACCTGACCCAGACCACCTTCGGCATCAGCCGCGACGACAGCGGCCGGTTCCTCAACGCCTATATCGACAAGGGCATCTTCGAGAAGGACCCCTTCGTCAGCCTCGACCAGGAGGGTGTGGGCGACCTGATCCGCCTCGCCGCCGAGCGCGGCCGCGCCGTGCGGGCGGACGTCAAGCTCGGCATCTGCGGCGAGCACGGGGGCGATCCGGCCTCGATCCAGTTCTGCGAAGCGATCGGGCTCGACTACGTCAGCTGCTCCGCCTACCGCGTGCCGATCGCCCGCCTGGCGGCGGCGCAAGCCGCCGTCGGCGAGCGCGAGAAGGACCGCTGATTTTTCCCTCCCGTTAATGGGGAGGGACAGCTCGCCGCAGGCGAGCAGGGTGGGGCAGTGCGGATCAACGTCCACGTCGGAGCTCGATCCCGACTCCCCCACCCGTCTCTGGCGCTCGCTTGAGCCACCCTCCCCATGAAGGGGAGGGAAGACACTTAGCCGTGTGGCGCGCAGGCAACACTCGCGGGTCCGCCACGGCTGAGCCGTCGAACCGTCCGGAAGCCGCCGCGTTTGGGAGCCACTGAAGATCAGTCGGGGGACGCTGTTCAGTCAGTTGGAGTACCTAAAATGAAGTCTCTCATCGCTGCGGCTTCGGTCGCTGTCATTGGCGTGGCCGTGCCTGCTATTGGCCAAGCACAAACTGCTGCTCCCACAGGGTTTTATGGAACGCTGGGCTATGCCGGCACGAGCTATTCCGGATTCGATGTCGGGGCCATCCAGGGGCGGCTCGGCTATCGTCTCAACAATTGGCTCGGGGCCGAAGGCGAAGTCTCAGGCGGCGTAAAGGACGATCATGTCGAGGTCGCCCCGGGCGTGAACGCCAAGGTCAAGCTCGACCACCAGGAGGCCATCTACGGCGTGGGCTTCTTCCCGGTCACGCCGCAGCTCGATCTGCTCGGACGCGTCGGCTATGGCCACAGCAAGGCCACCGGCTCGGCGGGCGGCATCGAGGCGGCCAGCGCGGCGGATTCCTGGAACTACGGCGGCGGGGTGCAGTACCGCCTCGACGACAAGAACGGCATCCGCGCCGACTACACCCGCGAGTCGTTCCAGCGCACCGACGGCGGTCACGCCGACGTCTGGTCGGTGGCCTACGCCCGGCGGTTCTGAGGTTTTCTTTCCCCTTCATGGGGAGGGACAGCTCGCTTGACGGCGAGCAGGGTGGGGGCGTAGCGATCAAGCTCGGCGTCCGGCGTTTGGCCCGCGCTTCCCCACCCGTCTCTCGCTTCGCTCGAGCCACCCTCCCCATAAAGGCGAGGGAAATTTTTCAATCCCTGACTAGCGGCAGGCTCAGCCCCGAAACCGGGCGGGTGCGGAGCATCTCGCGGGGGAAGCGGAAGAGCTCCGCGGGCCGGCCGCCGGTGTCGGTCTCGAACCGGCCCAGGCCCTGGACCAGTTCGGCGCGCTCCAGCGCGCGGCGAAAGTTCTGCTTGTGCAGCGGCGCGCCGAGGATCGCCTCCACGGCGCGCTGCAGCGCCGAGAGGGTGAAGGCCTCGGGCATCAGCTCGAAGACCACCGGCCGGTACTTGAGCTTGCCGCGAAGGCGGGACAGGGCGGTGGCCAGGATGCGCCGGTGGTCGGAGATCATCGGCTCGCCCAGCGCCGCCTTCAGCCGTTCGGCGTGCTCCGGCAGCGGGCGCTCGCCGCGGTCGCGGGCGGCCTCCGGCGCGAGCCCGGCCTCGTAGAGCAGCTCGTAGCGCTCCAGCACCCGCTCCTCGTTCCAGACCGCGCCGTCGAGGGCGAACAGCAGGCGGATG
>CBJNAS010000362.1:0-3757 GCA_966434565.1 uncultured Phenylobacterium sp. | reverse complement strand
GCTCCCCTGCGAAGCGGGGGAGCTGTCGGCGAAGCCGACTGAGGGGGCGTGCTGCGTCGGAGCTCAAGGCCTGTTGAGCTGAAGCGATTCCGCCGCCTCCCATCCGGCTCCCGACCGCCCCCGGTCGGAGCCCGCCCTTCATCTCCCGGCGAGCGGCAGGCAGAATGGCCGCCATGAGATGAATGCCTTGGGAGCCTCTGATGAGGCGCTCGGGACGAGGGGGTGTCGGATGCCGGAACAAGTGCTCCGTCACTGTAATCGGATTGCTTTCCCAATACGTGTGTTGCGCGTGGAGTTCGCGTAACGATAGGAGGTGGTTGGAAGACTGTGCGCTTCATTGGGGGGGCGTCACGGGCGCACATTTGGCAGGGTTCCTTGGCCACATACGCTTTCGAGACCATCGGCGCCGCCGACGCGCTGAACTTCAACAGCACCGCCGACACCCTGGCGTTCACCACGCCCGGATCGTCGGCTTCGAGCGTCGCCGTCGCCTTTGACCTGACGCCGGGCGGCTACCGCGAGACGGCGGTCACTTCGGGCGTAACCGGGCGCACGGTGCTCTTTAGGTTCGTCTCTGACAGCCCGAACCCGATCAGCTGCCCGGACGGTTCGAAGGTGATCATCGGGCCAAGGATCGATCTGGTTGGCGGAAATGAGCCAGACGCCATCTTCGCGGGGCCCGAGACCCTCAGCCTCAAGGGCGGCGGCGGAGACGACACCCTGGTCGGCGGTTTCGAATTGGAGCGGTTCTATGGCGGCGCCGGGAACGACCTTTTCATCATCAATCCAAGGTATTCGTCGACCTACAGCCTCCTCGACAGCCAGGATTACATTGAGGATTGGCACGCGGGAGACCGTTTGAGCTTCGGACCGATGGCGGTCACAGACGCAGACATCTATAAGACGACCGCCACCCTGGGAGACGAGTTGAACGCGGCCAACGCCGCGATCGCGAGCGGCAGGGCCTCGATCGTGGCCATGCAGTTCGGCGACAACGTGTTGATCTACGCCGACAGCCACCAGGACCACGGGCAGGCCGACGACCTGGTTTGGCTGATGAACACCAACCTGGCCGACGTGAACGCGGGCATCTTCGCGGCCACCCCGGCGCAGCCCGCCTTCGCGCCGCCCGCATCGAACGAGCCGCAGCTGCCGGCTGCGCCCGCGGTGAGCGGTTATGACGTCTACGCCAACTTCAATGGCGACATGGACGTCGCTCATATCGGCGACCTGTACGGCGCGGCGATCTCTACGGCCACCGCCACTGAGCTCGGGCTCGGCGGTCTGAAAGCCGGCGCACACCTCACCGGAACAGGGTTCGTCTACGATCGGAATGAGCAGCTGATTGGTGGGACCGTCACCGGCGCTTGGTTCGGCGAAAGCCCCGTCGGGCAGGGTCCAGACTTCGTCCTGTCGATCACCGGCCTGTCGGCGCCGGCCGCGCCATTCGGTCAATGGGTGATGCAGGATGCGACCCAAGCCGCGTTCTCCGCGCTTCTGCCCGGCCATGACGTGCTGGTGGGCGGGTCCGGCCCCGACCTGATCCGCGTTTACCAGGGGGATCACATTATCCACGGCGGCGGGGGCGCCGATTCCCTCTTCGGCGGAAATGGCGACGACCAGATCTACGTCGACGACAGGAACTCCCAAGGGGCGCCCACCTGGCTCCGTGGCGGCGGCGGCAACGACTACATTGTCGGCGGCTCGGCCTTCGACAACGTCAACGGAAACCTCGGCAACGACACGATAAGCGGCGCCGCCGGGGACGATTGGGTGCTTGGCGGCCAGGGCGACGACATGGTGTTCGGCGGCGTCGGCAACGACATCATCAATGGCAACATCGGCAAAGACACCTGCGTGGGCGGCGATGGCGCAGACACCGTTCGCGGCGGGCAGGGTGATGACGTTCTCTATGGCGACGCGGGTGATGACTGGCTGTCGGGCGACCTCGGCGCCAACACCATCACGGGGGGCGCCGGGGCCGACACCTTTCACGGCGGGGCGGGTCACGACGTTGTCACCCCCGGGAAACGTTGATCTGCGTTACCGAGGCGTGTGGGGGCTGACTCGTTGCCGCGCTTTGCTGGCGACTACTCCGACGGTTGAAACTCGCGGGTTGGCGCTCCGCAGGCGCGTTGGGATTGATCCTCGGTGAAGCATGCGCCTGGACACTCACAGACCATCGTCTTGACTCGCTATCGGCCGCGCTCGGAATTGCCGGATTGTTGTCCGGTCTGGCGACCTTGGCGACAGGCCGAACATTATCGGCCTAAGGTCGCTCAGCCCCCCAAACGCAGGCGCGAGCGTCTGGTAGCTGGAATAGGCGGCAAGCGCTGCTAGGCTTGTCGCACCAACGCTTGATGGCCGGGGGTGGTTTATGAGCGAGGTGTCGGGCCAAGCGGAACTCGCGGAAATTCGAGAGCGTCTCACGAAGTTGGAATCATCCCGCGATGGTTCATTCGGCCGGGGGTTGGTCTGGTTCGCGGGCTTCGTCATCGTGAGCTTCGTACTCCTTAGCGCCGTGGCGGTTTGGACAAACCAGGCCAACAGGACGGCCGCGCGACGGATGATGGTCGGTCAGACGATGACGGTGGGCAGCCTTGAGGGGCGCTGCGAATTGGACGGGGATCGTATCTACGCAACAGCACCAGACCGCTTCGTTATGCTTAAGGACTACGTGCAGGCTTGCATGCGATCGTACGGCTACAATTTCTCCCCTCGGGAGAAAGTCTGCGCTGCAGCAGAGCCCGGATCTCAGGCGTTGACCCCAGGCTGTTACCTCAAAGACCCGGCCGCCTGGCCTAAGGCGAAGTAGTTGCGGTGCGCCACACTGGGGCTGGACCGCTGAACGCCCTCTGCCGGGCGGTCTTCCGGTGGCCTACCCCGAACTGGCGGCGCGAACGTCGGCTCACCGGCTGCGGACCGGTCCCGACCCTTGTCATTTGCGTTTGACAGAGGCCAGTCCCGGAGAGTTCACTGTTTGTTCGAATCGCGCGCGATGCGCCCTTCCTTTCCCGCGAAAGCGGGAGAGGGGGACCGCGCGCCGAAGCCGGCGCGAGCCGGCTGTAGAGCGCGGGGTGGAGAGGGAAAGCCGCCGGCATGGCGCCCAGGACGACAACCCGAATCGCCAACCGCGCCCACGCGCTTCGCAAGGCCATGACGGAGCCGGAGATCATGCTGTGGTCCAGGCTCAAAGGCCGCGGAACCGGCCGGCCGATCTTCCGTCGCCAGTTCGCCCATCGCTCGATGATCTTTGACTTCTACTGTCCCGCAGCCCGGCTGGCGGTGGAGATCGACGGGCCCACGCACTGGGACGACGCCAAGCGGGCGAAAGACCCGGCGCGAGACGCCTGGCTCGCAGGCCAGGAGCTTCAGGTGCTGCGGATCGGCGCAGCGGCGGTCTATCGCGACCCGAGCGGATGGCCGACGGGATCATCCTGAGAGCGCTGGAGCGGATCGCGGGCGGATAGGCCGCGGGTGGGGCTTTCCCTCTCCACCATCCGCTCTTCAGCCGGCTTGCGCCGGCTTCGGCGGACGGTTCCCCTCTCCCGCTGCGCGGGAAAGGAAGGGCGTAGAACCACCCATTGCGACCATCCGCGACGTCCGCTTCGTCAAGGTGGCGCCCGTTCTGCGGCTGTTCCGGCCGGTGGCATTATCCCCCCATCCGCCCGCCAGAACATCTTGCGAACCTGGAACAAAGCACGTACACCTGAGTCCTGGCCGCGGCGCGGCGCCCTGGGGGGCATGAAGCCGGGGC